>JBBRHH010000191.1:0-10058 GCA_038222915.1 Tepidisphaerales bacterium | reverse complement strand
TCCTTGCCTCGTCGTTCGTCGTTGAGTGCCATAGAGTGCTTCCACCCTTTCCTTCGGGTAGGATCCACGCTTCCAATAGTGTGTTGGCCGCTCTAATCGGCTTATCGAGGCTAATATGGTTTCGCTTTCGCCATGACGCGCTCTTTTGAGTGCGCATTGGACGGGTCCATTGGAAGGTTACTCCTTCTCCACCAACCAGATGTTTCGAAAAAACACGGCGTTGATGTGCATTTGAAGCTGGAGTGGGCCTCCTTGGGGACTCTCCGGCTTGCCGCCCCCGGTGGGGGCGCTGAGTTCTGCCTTGTCATGGATCAACACGCCGTTGTGGCGCACCGTCACGACGGCATTCTTGAACTTCTTGCCCGCCTCAAACTTTGCGGCTTGAAAGTCGATGTCGTAGGTTTGCCACGTCATCGGCGGAAAGCACATGTTCACGAGCGGGGCAGTCTTGCCATAGAGCGAGCCACAGTCGTGGTTGTCGCCGACAAGGCCAAAGGAATCGAGAATCTGAAGTTCATACCGCTCCTGTAAATAGACGCCGCTGTTGGCTCTGGCTTGTCCATGGGCGGTCGGGAGGAATGGAATCTGAAACTCCAGATGGCACGTAAAATCGCCAAATCGCTGCTTGGTTTGCGTCCCCGACGCGAGGAAATGCCGCTCGTCCAGATGCCCGTCTTCAAATGCATCGGCGTTCGTTCCGTCGAACAGGATGATCGCGCCGCGCGCCGGCTTTGCGCCGAGCGTCGGGCTTTCGCGGACAATCTTCCTGGCGAGAATGTCTGCTCCCTTGCCGGTTTTTCCGGTGATCTTGCCGCCTGCGATTGTCGCAGTGATCCCGCCGCCACTGACAGCGGTCTTGCCGTCGGCGCTTACGGCTTTGCTCGTCGTTCTGTTCTTCTGATCCCATCCGGCGCCTGGCAATCCACCCGCCAGAAAGCTGACGTCAAACTGGCCCTCTCCGTTGGCCACCACCTGCACTCCGATCTTGTCGGCGCCGGCAGTGCCTTCGTACTCACCTTGCGTCCGGTACTCAGGATTGGCATTCTCCGGCTCAGTGCTCGTCGAAGCGACGGGTTCGCTCGAAGATTCGCGGCCCGCCTCGAGAAGACGCTTGTCCACCCTGGCTTTCAATAGCCCCTCCAAGCCGGGCGCCGCTTTCCCGTACCACACCCCTGCGTGGCGTTTTAATTCGCGTTGCGGGATCCCGGACGTTTTCTCACTCATATTCCACCACGCGTCGGCCAGTGCCACCTGCCCCTCTGAGCCGGAGAGCCCCGCGATGTCTTTCTCCGCTAGGGCTTTCAGATCGCGGTCACTGCCCAGCGCCAGCATCGCCAGGCCTACTTTCCACTCCCCCTTGAAAAAGCATCGATATCTGCCCGCCTTGAGGTTCGCGTCGGGGTCCTTCGGGTTGTCCTGCAGGGCTGCCAGTGCACTCTTCACCTCAGCGTGCGCGGCCTCCGCCTCGCGCTTCAACTGGTTTTCAGAGGTCGCCTGTCGCGTGAGCGATGCATCACCTGCCGCACGTGCCTGAAGCAGCATCAGGTCACCCACTTGTCTGGCAACTTCATAACGGTCTGCCTTGATCGACGTTTCGACAACGCTGAATGACTCCCCGACGAATGCTTTGCGATCGGCAACCGGATGCGGAGTTTTATTCCAAACGATCGCTGCCTCCGCCTTGGACTTCAGGGCATCTATTTCAAAGGAACTTTCCATCTCATCAATGACCTTGGATGCCTGTACAAAATCGCCCCCCTCGATGGCCGCATCGCGTGCGACTTCGAGCAACGAATATCGTGCAGCCAGGTCCTTTTTCTCGTCGAATCCAGCCCGCAATAATTTTTTCGACAGGTCGACTTTTTCGTCCGGCTTCCTGGCTGCCGCAATGCTTTCCTTGAAGACATCGCGGACAACCGACATGGCCTTCTTCAGAGAGTCCTGATCGGGGACTGCCGGTTTCGTGCTCGGCGACTCGCCAGCGACGACTCTCGCGACGTGAAGAACGGCAACGGTGAGAGCAATGAGAAAGACGCTCCGGCATGTATTAAAAAATCGCGGCCGTTCCATGTCAGTACCCTTCGTAGAGATGTCGCTGAAAGCTATCCGATTGTATCGAAATGCTTCTACAAAAAACCTGCGCGTGCGGCTATGCTGCGTTGAACGGTGTAGAGTCACTTGGCTACCGCGAGATTTTTGGAAGGAGCGTTTGACCGCTGATTTCGCGGCTAACTCGGATGCGCGGGGTTGAAATCTACCGTTCAATTCCGGGCGTTTGCATTCCGGCAAGGTGGCAGTTGGCTGAAGCCCGCGATAAGTTAATCGCCATTCGGGTTAGCACTATAAACTCTGCTGCCGTCCCAGCCGGCAAATCCTAAGTGATCATTTCAGATCGTGTTCTTCGGTTTGGCCGGCGTCTTCTTTTACTGTGACGATTTTGTTGGCGGACACGCGTTTGTTCTCGACTTTTCGGCCGCTGGGGTAAAAGTCGATGGTGAGGTCTACGGTTTCGTGTTTGCCGAGGCCGAAGTGGCGTTCGGTTTGGGCTGCGGCGTAGTAGCTTTGGACGGATTGTTTGCAGTAGATCGAGACCTGGTCGGAGGCGAGGAGTTTGTGGGTGGTGGGGTCGAAGAGGCTGATCTTTGCGCCGGCCGCTCCCTTGTTGCCGGCCGTGCCTACAGGGCGGACTCTGAGGAAGTTTTGTCTGGGGAGGTCGTTGTGGTAGACGGCGAGTTTGGCGGGCTCGAGGTTGGTGTAGCCGATGATGTCGAGCATGCCGTCGTTGTCGATGTCACCGAAGCAGAGGCCTTCGTCAACGGCGGCGGGGGCGAGGTCCTTGATGCCCCATTTGTCGTTCATGTATTCGAAATTGCCGTCGCCGAGGCCGCGGAGGATTTTGAGATAGTTGCGGCCGTTGGTGATGATGTCGGGGATGCCGTCGTTGTCGAAATCGGTGACGACGCAGAGGCCCCAACTGGCATATCCGACGGAGAATTCGGGCATCTTAATGGCGTTGGGCTTTTTCTTGAAATGGCCTTTGCCGTCGTTGAGGTAGACGTCGAGTATTTTGCGGTGGTCCATGACCAGGACATCGGGGAAGCCGTCCTGATTGAAATCGCCGAAGCCCTTGATGGCGATGCCGTCTTCGGGGAGGCCTGACTGTTTGGTGACGTTGATGAAGTTGCCTTTGCCATCGTTGTGATAGACGCGGCTTTTGCAGTCGAGGTCCTTGTATTCGCCGCTGTAGACAATGAGGCAGTCGATGAAGCCGTCGCCGTCGATGTCGACCATGAACTGGTGGCCGCCGGGGAGGCCGGGGATTTTTCCGGTTTCGGTGAATGCGCCTTTGCCATCTCCGGTGTCGAGGACGTTGCCGCGATTTTCCGGGTCACGGATCCAATCGACTTTGCCGTCGCGATTGAGATCGATCATGGTCTGTTCGCGCGAGGAGTTGCCGTCGCGGGTGACGGAGGTGGCGACGAAATGGAGATGGCCGGGCTGGGATTGGTTGAGCCACCATTGGCCGCCGCCGTCGACGTAGGTCATGCTGAGATCGATCTTGCCGTCTTCGTTGATGTCATAGGGGATGTGGATTTCGGTTTGAGGCCAGTCGCCGGCGGCGAGCTTGAAGTGGCCTTTGCCGTCGTTGAGTGCGGCGAGAGCGCCGCCGTTGGCATGGCAACTCATGAAGAAGTCGAGGTGGCCGTCGTTGTCGAGATCGATGAGGTGGATGCCGGTCATCCACCATTTGGGATGGGCGGCGAGCTGGGTGTCGATGATTTTGTCGAGGCCGGAATCTTTGGTGATGTCGGTGAAGGCGCCGGGGGCGGCGTGGAGGGGCTGGGCGATGTAAACGATGCCAAGTACCAGAAGGATGTGATGGATCGTGGACCTTTTCATGGCGCGGTTCCTCGGAAGAGATAGTTCCTTGCGACGGCGGCCATGTTTCGCTTTTCGAGATGGAATGCAAGAATAGGCAAATGCCCTAAGCGTAGGAAATACGCCGGCGGTCGTTACTTGGAACCATTTGGCTGGAGCGTAGTGATGGAGAGCGCGGAGTTGATCACTGGCCTTTGGCGCGTTGTTTCGATTGTGCAGCGCGCGCCGGAGATCGATCATGACATGCCGTATGGGAATGGGATCACTCACTATTACCTGGCCGACGGATTGGTGCGGTGCATCAGTCGCACGGATGTGCTTACCAACGGACCCAGCTACAGCTATCAAGTCAGCGGCAATATCCTTCTTTTTACGCCTGTTGCGGAGACGATTGACGGCCGGGAGCGGTTTAGATTTCTTCCAGCGCGAGGTGTGTTCGCAGTGGACGGCCGGGCGATGATTTTGACGTTCGACGTGTCGGATTCAGACGGTCAGAAAATTCGGGTGATGATGCTTGAGCGGCAGGACGGACCTGTGCCTGAAGGAAAGCAGCCGGCGGGGTTTGGGCCCATCGATGATCCGTTGCTGGGGCGATTGATCTGGTACGACACTTACAATTGGTACGATGGGTCGATTGGATATAAACGAAGCCGGTTTTCGCTGCGCCGATCGCGAATCAAGATCAACCTGTCCGCGATGAATCCGGAGGATCTGGAGATTGTCATTTCGCGGGCACGAAAGGTTGTTACTTCGATTCAAGAATACGTCGAACTGGCTACCCTCTACGCGCTGGAGCATCTGCTGCAGAGGGCGGAGGCCTGGCGTGATGACGATGACAAACGACCAATGACGCCGCGGCGATTTCGGGCGGCGATGAAACTACAATCCATTTCATTTCGCCCGGACGGGTCGGTTGAGTTCTGGCATGACGATGGATATTTGTTCTGTGGTCATTTCATTGAGATTCAGATTGACCGCGAGGACAAGCTTGTGCGTGCGGATATTCCGGGGTGATTCGGCCGACGGCGCAATCACGGGTGAAGGGCAACCGCGTCTGATCGGCAATTCACGACACAAGCCCTCCCCCGGCGCACCGGGAGAGGGGCAGGAATGCAGAAGTCCGTGGCGCCTTATTTGATCTCTTTCAGGCGGAGGTTGCGGTACTCCATTTGGCCGCGATCGGCTTCGAGGCCGATGCCGCCGGTTTCGGGGATTTTCAGGGCGTCTTCGAGGACTTCGCCGTTGCAGGTGCAGTGGGCGGTGTTGCCTTTTACGACGACGATGATTTCGTTCCAATCCTGGGGCTTGTACTTTTTGAGGTCTTTGTAGGGGCCGGCGACGAGGTAGTCGCGGACCTGGAGTTGGGGTTCGCGGAGGAAGAGGCCGCTGTCGGCGTTGACGGCCGCGCGGAATTCGAGGCGGAGTTCGAAGTCTTTGGGGAACTTGGCGGTGGTCCAGAGTTGTTTGATGCCTTTGCCGGGGTTGACGATGATGGTGTTGTCTTTGGCGGTGAAACGCTGGTCGTCGGATTCGGTTTTGCCGTCGAATTTTTCGCCGGTCTTATAGCCCCAGCCGGTGAGGTCCTTGCCGTTGAAGAGTTCGGTGACGCCGGTTTCGGGTTTGGGGTCTTCGGCGTGGAGGGCGTAGGAGATGGCGAGGAGTGTGAGGAGGGAAGCGATGGCGAGTTTGCGGGGCATGGGTTCCTTTTTTTTGAGATGAAGTGGCGCGCTACGTTGCGGGGGGATTGTACATGTAAAGGGGCTTGTGGGGATAGGTCGCGGGGAAAACGCAGTGGGCATGCACAGTCGTCAGGTTGCGGGGTGGCGCTTTTTCTTTTGGGCGCTCCAGGCTTTGTTGAGGCGGGGAATTATTGCGCCGCCAATGTTGGCGAGGTTGAGGTCGGGCCAGGGCATTTTGGGCCCGCTCGGGTGAAGTGAGCTGATGAGTGCTTTGACGAGTTTGCTCAGGCCTTGGAGGCGGGCAGCGAAGGGGGCTTGTTTGGCGCGGCCGTTTGGGCGGAAGAGGAGGACGGTGGCGTCGTCGGTCAGGGTATTGCCGGATTTGGAAATGGTGGTGAGGAGGTTGGCAATGAGGGTTTGCGGATTGGAGACGTCTACTTCGGTCAGCAATGCCAGGAGGCGGTCCATGCCGAGAAGTTCGCCGTTTGGCATGCGGGCTTCGGTGAGGGAGTCGGTGTAGCAGAGGACGAGGTCGTCGACGGCGAGCTGGATGTCGAACTGGGCGTAGTCGCAGCCGTCGACGATGCCCCAGGGGAAATTGATGTCGTCCTGGTTGTGGGGTTGGATGAACTCCCAGCGGCGCTGGCGGGCGCGGTAGATGAGCGGGGGCGGGTGGCCGGCGTTGCAGAGGGTGAGGTGGCCGGTGGGACCAAAGAATGTGCTGACGATGGCGGTGGCGAAGCGGCCGCCGTGGGAGAGGGCGATGAATTTCTGGTTGAGGGATTGGACGAACTGGGTCTGGTCGAGGAAATTGACGTAGCGGCGCATGAGGGCTCGGAGTTGGGCAGCGGTGTCGCTGACTTCGAGGCCGTGGCCGGCAACATCGGCGACGAGGAGTCGGGTGATTCGGCCGGTGGCGCAGGAGGAGACGTAATAGACGTCGCCGCCACCTTCAGCGCCGCGGTAGGGTTGGCAGTAGACCCAGGCGTCGAGGCCGGCCATGGCGACACTGTCGTTAACGGGGTTGTTGCCGCCCCAGACCTCCATACCGGTCATGAGCTGATTACTATTATTGTCCGACATATTGCGTGGTTGCGTTCCGGAGGGCACTTGTCCCGGCCTGTACCCGTGCTATTCTCTTACATGGAAACGACCGACGCCAGACATGCCCTCTGCCCGAGGTGATTGTTGCTTACGCACGTTCTGTCCGCGCTTGACCCATTTACCGGTTCGATGACTTATACAGCCGATGAGGTTGTGCATCCGTACGTTTACGTTTTTTATGTCTCCTACGTCGTGACCTTTTTCTTCACGCCGGTGATGCGGACAATTGCAACGTATTACAACATCATCGATCACCCGGACAATATTCGAAAGATGCACGATACGCCGGTGGCGTACCTGGGGGGAATGGCAGTTTTTCTGGGTTGGCTGGCGGGACTGGCGCTGACGCAGTTTCTGGCTTCGCATGCGACATTTCCAGCACATGTGGTGATTAACTTCAGCATCATCGCGGGGGCCTGCATCATCGTGCTGCTGGGGTTGTGGGATGACATTTTTCATGTGCGGGCCCGGGTGAAAATTCTGGGGCAGTTTGTGGCGGCGGCGACGCTGCTCATGAGCGGGGTGGGGCGACACGCCGCGTGGGTGTTTATTTCGCCGGTGATGGGCCGGCTGAGCCTGGCGTTTCCGAATATGCACATGATTGGGCCGGACCATTGGATTGTCCTCTGGTTGAGCTCGATCTTTGTGGTGCTGATTGTGCTGGGGTGCTGCAACGCGACGAATCTGATGGATGGGCTGGATGGGTTGTGCGGCGGGGTGACGGCGGTGGTGGCGGCGGGGTTTTTGTTTCTGGCGATTCATCTGGCGATGCGGAGCGGGGCACTGAACGCGAACGAGGACGGGGTGCGGGTGGTGCTGGGATTGGCGCTGCTTGGGGCGGTGCTGGGATTTGTACCATTTAACTTTAATCCCGCGTCTATCTTCATGGGGGACACCGGGTCGATGTTTCTGGGGTATGCATGCGCGCTGATGATTATTCTGTTCGCCGAGGCGATGCCTAAATGGTTTCTGGCGTCGATGGTGATCTTTGCGTTGCCGATCATGGATACGGCGCTGGCGCTTTGCCGGCGGTGGGTGAACAAGAAGCCGCTGTTCAGCGCGGACCGGCACCACTTTCATCATCAACTGGTGGCGCGTGGATACAGCGTGAAGCAGACGGTGATTATCAGCTATGGGCTGGCGATATTGTTTGCGGTGTTGGGATGTCTGATCGCGTACGTGCGAACGCGGTATGCGGTTGGGTTTTATCTGGTGATTTTCGGGTCGATTATTGTCGCGGCTTATAAAATGGGGATGGTGCACGAACGTCCACGGCTGGTTACACGTAAGACGCTGAACGCGCCGGATGCGATGCCGGATCAGGGGGTGGTGGAGCCGAGTACGGTGCTGGAGCTTATGCCCAGCGCCCGACGCGAGGGAGCGGTGCAGGCGGCGGTGCCTGGGACGTGGGCGGACACGGAATAATGAGGCGAACCTTGACGAGGGCTGTTCGTCAAAGGGGTGTGTTGAGGTCAATACGAGGAAAGATTGATGAAATCCTGCTGGCTATGGGGGTTGTTCTGCGTCCTTTTGGGCGCATCGACGGTGTACGCCCAACTTTCGGTTGAGGATGCGCTGGCGCGCCTGAAGGACAAGCAGAAGGGACACCCCCCTACCCAGCCGACGACGACGGCGACGCAGCCTGACGCGGAGGCTGTGGTTGCGACGACGCAGAAGGTGACGATATCGGATGAACGATATCCGAATGGCGAATTGAAATCGCGGTACAGCGTGACTGCGGCGGGGGTCAAGTCTGGGCCGTATTCTCTGTTTACGGATGATGGGAAGCGGGTTGAGCATGGGATGTACAGGGACGGCGAACGAGAGGGGACGCGGCAGACTTTTTTTGCCAATGGGAAGGTCAAGCTTCAGGACAACTATCGCAAGGGACAGCGTGATGGGGCGCTGATTGAGTATGACGAGAAGGGGAATATCCTGCAGTCGGGGGATTACAAGGGTGGGGAGCCGACGCACATTTCGGAGTTTAAGGACGGGCTGCCGATTTCGGACAAGACTTATGTGGCGGGGATGCTGGTGTATCCGCGGTCGACCGCGATGATCGTTTCTGAACTGGGCCGGATTGAAAAAATGAAGATCGAGATGGGGAAGAGTGCGGAGCCGGTTCCGGTGCACGAAGGGGGAAACGATTCTGCGAAGGATCGAGACGAAGCGGTGCGACTGCTCATGCAGTACCGGTATCTTTCGTACGTGCCATATGAAGGGCTGTCGCTGGATCCAGTGTATTGCGCCCACAACGAGGCGGCGGCGGGGATTCTTTCAGCGATTGGGAAATTGAGCCATACGCCGCCGAATCCGGGATGGCCGGCGGATCGGTACAAGTTTGCGTTTGAGGGGACGAGCCACAGCAATGTTTACATGAGCGGCGGCAATCCGGCGGCGCTTTGCGTGCAGAGCGTGAACGCTTACATGGAAGATTCGGATTCGAGCAATATCGACCGGCTTGGGCATCGGCGGTGGTGTCTGAATCCGCGCATGGGGAAGGTGGGGTTTGCAAGTTTCAAGGGCTATTCGTCGATGTGGTCGTTTGACGGATCGCGGGCTGAGACGCCGGACTTTGATTTTATTTCATATCCCGCGGCGGGGTATTATCCCAGCACGCACTTTGGAACACGGAATGCGTGGAGCGTGACGGTGAACGAGGGGAAGTATGCGCGGCCTTCGGATAAGAGCGTGAAGGTGAGTGTCACTCCGGTAAAGGTGCAGGTGACGCAGAACACGATTATGCCGACGGGGAAGGCGCTGGAGTTTGATTACAATGGGGTGAATCTGGCGGGGTTTGGGATCTCCAACTGCATTATCTTCCGGCCGGTGGGTGTGAAGACGAATCCGGGGACGGCTTACCTTGTAGAGATCACGGGTTTGCAAGCGAGGGATGGCAAGCCGGCTACGATCAAATATGTGGTTGAGTTTTTCAAGCCCGCCGTGGGGTGATGGTTGGCCGGTGGCGTTAAGAATTTATTGCATTAGGTGGCAATCATTTCGGTCAACTGCTTGGTGGCGTTGCCAATCGGTCGGTCGAGGGGGACGCCGGCGCAGGTGAGGAGTGTGCCGAGCAGGTCGCCCTGGTTTCCCTTGACGTTGGGCAGGAATCGGCCGGTGTTGAGGGCGCCGCCGCCCTTGCCTGCGATGACGAACGGCAGGCTGCCACGGCTGTGGCTGTTGCCGTCCTCGAGGCCCGAACCCCACATCATGATGCAATTGTCGAGGAGGGTTCCCTCGCCTTCACGCAAGCTGTGCATCTTTTTGATCATGTGGGCGAACTGGGTGACGTTGAAGGCGTTGATCTTGGCCACCTTGTCGAGCTTCGCTGCCTCGTTGTTGTGATGGGTGACGGAGTGGTGCTCATCGGGGAAACCGAGTTCCGGATAGGAGACG
>JBBRHH010000190.1:0-10070 GCA_038222915.1 Tepidisphaerales bacterium | reverse complement strand
CGTCGGCTGGGTGGCGGCGATGAGGAGGATTCGCCGGTCCGGATCAGCCGGCACTTTCTGCTGCGCCATCTTCATCAGTGGCGCGACTGGAACGCTGGGCGATTCACTGCGTTGTCCGCCGGGCGGCGAGAGCACCTGCGTATCCGGGTGAAGCGCTTTCCAATCGCCGAATGGCATTTTGAATGTCTGGATGGGTGAGATGAATCCCTGTGGCAGCCCTCCCTGGAGAGTTTGCCCGGTGACCGCGTTGATGAATTCGCCGCGGCGGGTGTTGTAGAGGAGCGTGGCGTTGGCGGGGGTTGAAACGATGTCGAGGGAGCGCGGCCGAAGTTCGGCCTTGGCAAGGAACGCGGTGGCGCGGTTCGCGTAGGGCGACCACATCAACAAGAGGCGTTTGAGGTGGTTGTCCTTGCCCCGATCCACCTGGAGAACGACCGGCGTGTCGAACAGGGTGCTAAATGGATAGGCGTAGGAGGTCGAGTTGAACGTCAGCCCGACGACCCAGTCGGTGTCTTTGACGAATGAGGCATGTTCGACGGTCACAAAGATCGGATTTTCCTGCACGCTGGCGTTGGCGGCCGGCCCGGAGAAGCGGTGAAAGAAGAGGAGGAGGACGGGGAGGAGGCCGATGAGCCACCAGACGCGGCGTTTTCCGGAGGCGACGAGAAAGATGGTGGCGACGCAAAAGATGATGGACAGGGCGGCCGTGAGCCACTGGAACTTGCGGGCGAGGACGATGTAGTCCAACCCATGCGCGTACGCGCCCCATCGGGCATCCATGCCATACCCGAACGCCGCCGCGGCCAGTGTGGCCAGGAGAATGAGCAGCATTGGAAGGAACAAGTCGAGGGGTAGGATAACTTGGTGCATCCCCTTTGACCAACCGCGACGTGCGGTCGGTTCGCATCGAAGGCAAGAAAGATGCGTTGGGGCGATGGAATGCGGCGGTGTGGCTTGCAGCACTCCGTTCATGGAGGCGCGTTCAACGTTCGTGGGTGCCACCCGATTGGGGAGCAGGAATTCGATGCGAGTGTTTTGGAATGGGACATTTCGGGACATTTTGGGACATTTGAGCGCGGCCAAGGCGGAGGGTCGGGGCGATGGCCACGCGGCAATCCGGCAGTCAGAGCCTGGCTGGCTTTTGGCGCTGAATTGCGCGCAGAAATTGAGTTGCCGGTCGCTGGAGCGGGAGATCGAGCATTCAAGTGGTTGTCTGGACGATGTTTGTGTTGGAGTTGCGGTGGCCGGCCCATCGAGAAAACCGACCCCAAAGCAACCTAGAAACGACCCTGAAGTGACCATCAAACGACCATGAAACGACGTGAAATCGACGGGTTTTGGACCTGAAACAGCACTAAAGCGACGGAGAGGAAAATGTGAACCACGAAGAGGGATGAGACACGAAAAAGGAGCCGTCGGGGTATGTTTGCGCAAAGGCAGTTCGGCGCGGAGAAGAGGCGACGGGGGTTGGGAGCTGGAGCAGGCGGGGGCGCGGCGTGTGCGCAAAATTGTGTTTGGGATGGTGGGATTGGTGCTTGGAGAATTCAAGTGTTGGTGCGGCCGATGTTTGTGTTCGACGGGGAATTTTTTTGGGGTCAAGAAAGCGACCCCATAGGGGTACTGGATCCTCCCTCCAACCTCCCCGGAATCTCCCCGAAGCGACGGTGAACCTCCCCGCTTTGACCCTGCAATCGCCCCGAACCGACGTGTCGGTTGAAGCAGTTGAAAATGGAACAGTTGATCAGGTGACATGGCTGATGTTGGGCGCATAGGGCAATCCACACGGAAGGCGGCTGAGCGACTGAGCGACCCGTTCGACGGGCTCAGGGCTGGCGAAGACACGAAGGCGTGTCCGGGACCGGGAAGATTGGCGTATTGTGGGCGCATATGGGTTCCTCATCCCTTGGGTGGTGTTGCGCGCGCGGAGCGCCGCGCGCGCAACACCTGTTTTGGGATTTGCGGTTTTGCTGGGGTTTTTGGGTGAAATTATTTTTTATTCTGGGGATTTTGTGTTTTTGGGTGTTGCGCGCGCGGAGCCTCTGGCGCGCAACATCTGGCGTCGTGTCGTGGGGCGGCGAAGCCGCAATCGGCTGGAGTTCGCGATCGTTAACAATCTGCGGGGAGCGTTTTCGCGAGATCTCAATGTTGTGAATGTCCTCTATCGCCGCTCACGCCATCAATCTTGGATCCCACAGTAGGTGATGAGGTCAGACGAATGATCGCTTTTCACCGAAGTCTAAACTCGCATCGAATGGAACTTCCAGACGCAACGACGAAGTCACGGAATCTTGCGTGCGTGGCTTCGGTACCATAATATTCTGCGATCACCTGTAGCTGGGGTAATATTTGAAAACATGGCACTGGGCCGGAATTCTCACAACGGCAACGGCGATCGGAAGATGGGCGTGGAATAAAATGGCGGACGAGAAATCGGACGATTCTGAGCACGCGGGTGTTTCAAAATGGCTCGGATGGGGCGCAAAGCTGATGCGGTGGACGGGACCGCCGGGGAAATGGGTGCTACGCGAATTAAAGACGCGAGCCATCTTCAATCAGTCCAAAGAATTTCATCGTGTTCTGCACTGTCTACGGAAAATACCGCATATGCGGAATGGGGCGAATGCAAACTCGAAAATATTCGCCATACCTCCCAGCTTAGCGGTTGAGATCTGCACAAGTTTTAGGTCTTTAATGGCAAATATCCTAGAATTGGGTGAACAGGAGCTTCACTGCTGCTTAAAAATGATGGTGCAGCAAGATGGCGGCGATCGCGTTGGCACTATTGGCCGATCTGATCCTTTCGACCACCGACCGCAGGAGACAAGCGAAGAAGAGTCGCACTTGGTTGCGAACAACACGGTGTGGTGCAGTTTGCTTGGGAGGCCAGACGAGTCGCACCAATGGCAAGTTTTTTCGTGCTTCTCCTGTAATGACTTGCAGGCTCATCCACTTGAGTTCAAGTGCGACA
This sequence comes from Tepidisphaerales bacterium, assembly GCA_038222915.1. Lineage (GTDB taxonomy): Bacteria > Planctomycetota > Phycisphaerae > Tepidisphaerales > Tepidisphaeraceae > JBBRHH01. The sequence continues at coordinate 7,102 of JBBRHH010000190.1, read as the reverse complement.
GAAAGGATTGGCAACGCTTTTACAGGTCTGCGCTAGTGTTTCCGTTACGGTACATTCATAACGAGAATAACAGCCACTTTGTGACCGTTGGATTTCTAGCCTTTGATTCGCCCAAACCAAAGGTGTTTGGGCAGGTTCCAGACATATTCAAGTACAAAGATGCTTGGCATCAGTACCATCAAAAGCTTAACAAGACCACTGCGTTCCACCTCGGTGCCATCCTCGCCGATACTTTAAGTGTTCTCATGCGACGTGATTTCGATGAAGATGGGAAGAATGGAGAGTTAAATGAACAACCATAACCCCGAAGAAAAAAAGAACGTCGAGTATACCGCCGCCAGACCCGATTCAACGACCACCGTGGCATACACCCCCCAGTCAGTAATCACGGAAGCATCTCTCTACATGAAGCAGCGTTACCAAGAGCAGGTTGAGGCTTCGAAGAAACGATCTTAAGCGATATCTTTCGCCTCGTAGGTTCCACGTGTAAGTACGCCGTTGTCGATGGCGCTCTGCAAGAATTTGCAAATGAGGCGGGCTTCCATTGCGAGGGGCTTTAACGGATAGGCTAGGGGAGGCACAGGCTCGTATCGTCGCCGCAGACCCTGATCAGCTGGGCGGAGTCAATGCCGTCTACGAATAAATCTTGGACCGATTCCGGACTTCAAGACCTCAGCCATCTCGGCCATTCGCCGAACTGGATTTTCAACACGGAATTGGCTCAACTTATACAATTTGCCATTGAACTTATATAACGGCCCCTTAGACTTATACACATGAGCAAGCACCTAATGACCCCCGAAGAGGCCCGGGATATGATTTTGCGGGTTGTTAGCGTGTTTCAGCCGCGGACGCCCGTCGCTACCCGCGAATTATTTGCGGGAAGGTGGACTGAAATTACGTCGCTTGCGGATGCGGTTGGACAAAAGGGGCTGCATGTCATTATTTATGGAGAACGAGGGATTGGCAAAACCTCGCTGGCTAATATCGTTGCTCCCATTGTGCATGTTTTATTGGATGGCAAAAAAATAGACCGTCCAGTAATCCGCACCAACGCAGGCAGTGCTGACGATTTCACAAGTATTTGGCAGAAAATTTTCGGAGAGATTTCTTGGACGGAAGACAGGCCTGCTTTTGGATTGAGCAATACGCCTGGTTCAGAAGCGATCACTGTCACGCAAGCATTTAATTTGCGAGATCAAATAACGCCAGACGATGTGCGAAAGGTTGTCTCGCATATGCCCGGTGCGGTTTTCATTGTTGATGAATTTGACAGTGCTGCCGAAAATGCTGCGAGCGAGTTTACCGACCTGATAAAAACGCTGGCCGATCGCGCCGTGGATTGCACGATCATATTGGTTGGAGTCTCTGATACCGTTGATGAACTTGTTGCCGACCATGCGTCGATTCATCGTTCACTGATTCAGATCCAATTGCCCCGCATGAAGACAACCGAGCTCGAGGAAATTCTCAAAAATGGTGAAAAACAGTTAGGTATTTCATTCTCGGATGAGGCGAGGATACTGATCGCGAAAATGTCCCAAGGCTTGCCTCACTACACCCACCTGCTTGGGCTTCATTCGGTTCGTGGAGCCGCGAATGCGCGGCGATCCAAATCGATTAATTCATCGGATGTTTTCGCGGGGTTAAAAGAAGCCGTCAAGCAGGCACAGCAAGCGGTCACTGGAAAGTATTTGACCGCCACCCACAGCGCTCACAAGGACGCGCTATATCGCCATGTTCTTCTCGCTTGTGCACTAACTGCTGCTAGAAACGATGATCCATTGGGCTACTTTAACCCGAGCGCGGTTATAGAGCCGCTATCGTTTGTTTTGCAAAAGTCCGTTCAGATCGCCACTTTTAGCAATCACCTAAATGAATTTAGTCAGGAAAAAAGAGGTTCTGTTCTTGAGCGGGTCGGCCAAGAAAGATCATATCGGTTCCGATTTCGGGATTCGCTCCTTGTCCCTTATATTTTCATGGAAGCAGTAAATAATGGCTTGATAAGCGAAGACGGGCTTTCGAAGACACTTGAGGAAGATTCACTAATTTGAAGGAACTGGCCACGTTGAACTCGCCGCTTTTTTTGGCGTTAGCTTTCCGATTCGCTGGCAAGAGCGCTGCAACCCACCTCCGGCCTGTTGTCGCCCGATGGCCTTCGCCAGGTCGCCTGTGCCACGAATCGGGCAGATCGGATTGAACGATCCACGCAGGCGCAAACGCCTCATCGAAACGCACCCCCAATTCCATCAGCTCACATTCGCCGTGCTCCCAAACGTGACGAACGATCCGCCCACATCCTGCACGCGGATGTTGACCGTCACCGCTCCCTTCTCCGCGAACGCGTGAGTGCGGTCGCCGTGATTCCCAAAATTTCAATTTCGGAATCTTGGATTAGCCCGCCTGCCTTTGAATTGGCCGATCAAGTGCTACTTCTCTGGGTCCGATATGACATTGGGACTTGGTTTCGCGACGTTCCCGGGTTCGCGACGGGGAGCGTCCGCCAATTGCATTTACCGAGGCGTCCGGATGAATCATCAGAAGAATCGGCCTTTCATGCGGAACATCAGGTCGCGCAAGATTCGGCCGATCATTGAGTCGGTTGAGCGGCGATTGCTCATGTCGGCCAGCATTCCGCTGGCCGACCTGGCGACATTCGTCCGGGCACCTTTGGCGAGCCATCCCCTGGTGATTGCGGACGCCACGTGGACCGGCGCGGCCAATGACCTCAACTGGTCTACCCCCGGCAACTGGCAGAGCAACGCCGTACCCAACGCCGGCGATTCCATCGAACTTCCCGACGTTGGAAGCGCCCAGCACATCACACTGACCCAGGATATTACCGTCGGCGATGTCACGTTTGACGGCCAATACTCGCTGGGCGCATACAACATCACGCTCAACGGCGACATCACCTCCAACACCCCGGGCAACACGATCATGTGCGGCCTGCTGCTGACCCATGACACGACGGTCACCACCGCGGTGACGGGCGATCTCACGGTCTACTCCCTGCACGATGGCGGCAACAGCGTCGGCCTCACCAAGCAGGGACCGGGCGCGATGCTCGTCTTGGTCCCGTATTCCTACACCGGCCCGACGACGGTGGCCGGGGGGACGCTGATCGCCGGCAGCGTGCTGAACTCGGACGTTACTGTCGATCAAGGCGCAACGCTCGACCTGCGGGGCACGATCGGCGCACTGAACAACAATGGAACGCTCTCGCTTATGACGGCCGCCGCGACGGGCAACGTCTCGTTCGGCGCTGGCAGCACCTTTCAGGAAACGCTCTATTACGACAATAGCCAGGGCGAGATCGATGGCACGCTGACCGCCTCCGGCTCATCGGTCGATCTCACCGGTTCGACGCTGGACGTCTACATCCCCAACCCGTTCACGCCCCCGATTGGCCGGCACATTACGCTGATTTACAACCAGACGGGGTCGCCGGTGACTGGCACATTCGCCGGACTGCCGGAAGGCGCTGTTAAGACCATTGGCGGCGTCAGCTACAGGGTGAGCTATGCGGGCGGGACCTCGCAACAGGATGTGACGCTCACGGTTGTGTCGCAGCAATCGGTGTGGACCGGGGCCGGCAACGACTATCTCTGGTCCGATCCGGCCAACTGGCAGGACCACCTGGTGCCCTTTAGCGGCGCAGACATCGTCATCAGCGATGGCGGCAACGGATCGTTGAATCACCCGATCAACGTGGACGTTCCGATTACCGTGGGTTCGCTCACGCTCAGCGGGGTTGTGCTGACCGGCCAGACAATCACGCTGGAAGGCAACATCTTCGTGCCGGCCAATGCGCTGATTCTCAATCCGTTGACCCTCACGCACGACACGACATTCGGAGGGCAACAAGGCATCATCCTCCTGGGCGGGTCCGTCAACGACGGCGGCCATCACTATGGTATCAGCGTCTCTAATCATTCGATCCTCGCCATGATTCCATTTGGCCTGGATGGGAGCGGCGATCTGGTTCCGACCAGCGACCCTATTGCCAGCACCTATACAGGCGACACCCAAATCACGGGCGCGATTCTCGTCCTGGAAGGAACGCTCGCATCCAGCGTCCGCTACGACGCCGAGAGTACATTCATAGGCAGCGGAGAAGTCCCGTCGATGAGCAACGCGGACCCGCAGGGGTTTAGCACGCTTGGCGTTGAGGCGTTTAATCTGTTCACCGCGCCGTTGCCGGGCACGCTGATCGTCGATCAGGATTTGCAATTCAATATGGCCACCGATGTGCAGGTTATCCTGGGCGGCACCGCCATTGGCGATGGGACCACTGCCGCCTCGTCCAGCAACCTCCACGTACTCGCCGGCTCGATCGATCTGGGCAACGCCATATTCTCTCCCAGCTTGTCCACAGGATATGCCCCAGCCAACGGCGACGTGATCACGCTCATCAGCAACGACACTGGCAGCGCCATCACGGGAACGTTCCGCAACCTGCCCGAGGGTGCGACTGTCAACGTCGACAATCAGGCTTTCAAGATCAGCTACCAGGGTGGCGGGAACCAGAACGACGTGACGCTCACGGCCATCGCCGTTGCGACCAAGCTGGTCATCGATCAGCAGCCGGCCGACGCGGCCGCCGGCGAAACTCTCGGACCCATCACTGTTGAAGTTGACGACGCCCACGCCAATCTCTTCAGCACCAACGCAGCCATCACCCTTTCCAGCAACGGTCCGCTGCACGGGACACTTACGGTGAACGCGGTCAATGGCATCGCCACCTTTGACGACATCTCCATCAAGCAGGCCGGCGACTATACCCTCTACGTCAGCGCCGAAGGCCTTAACTCCGACAACAGCCATCAGTTCACGATCACTCCCGCCCAACCCGCGACGCTGGTCATCACCCATCAGCCCTTCACGTCCGCCCGGGCCAAGGAGAGCATCGGTAACATCGAAGTCGATATCCATGACGCGTATGGCAATCTGATCGCCGACGATGCATCGGACGTGACACTTAGCGCGCAGGTAAACGGTGAACCCGCCGACGAAGGCGTGCTGGCGGGAACCACCACCGTCACCGCCGAGAATGGAGTCGCCGTCTTTAGCGATTTGACCATTACTCAGAAAGGCACATTCACGCTGACCGCCGAGGACGGCGATCTTGAGTCGGCCACGACCGGCAATCTCGCGATCGCGCCGGGCCCTTTTCGAAAATTCATGGCCATCGCCGGGAAGAAAATCCCGCCGATCATTATCAACACACTCGCCGCGTTCCCCGACGCCCAACGCGTTCCAAAAACAGTGACGGTTCGCATTGATAACCTGGCAAATCCCGGCAAAGCAGTGCTGATCCGGACCATACCGGTCAAGCGCAACAACGCCACGATCAGCAATCTCAGTTTCAATAAGGCCGGGGATTATACGATGACGATCTTCGACAAGGCCGGCGACTTGATCACGAACGACATCAGCATTCCAGCCGCCCCACCGGCGCAGCTTGTGTTCAGCACCCAACCCAACTTCATCGACGGCCATTCCGCCGTCACCGTCTCCATCCTGGACAGCTACAACAACCTTACCGGCGCCTCCGACGAGACGATCGTGGCCCTGGCCGCGGCGCCGCGGCCGGCCATCGGCAGTCATCCGACGCTCGGCGGCACGCTGTCTGCCGCGGTGATCCATGGGGTCGCGACATTTCCTGACGTCACTCTCACTCGAACCGTTCGCGACCACCTGATCGCCAGCTCCGGCACACTGCGTCATGCCTGGTCGAACGTATTTAATGCCTGACGCGTTTGATCGGGGTAGCAGGCCGCGGGCGGCGGGCGATGGCGGATTTTTTGAATACTAGGTGCGTCCCCGTTCATTTCCTTTAATACTAGGTGCGTCCCCTTTAATTTCCTGATGGAGGTTAAGGTCGTCGGCCTAGATGATGTCCGGGAAGAGTTGGATGGAGCTCGTGTGGAGAACGAGCGGTGATCGCCGCTGGATGTATTTGGTTTTGCTGATGAGGCCGGGAGGCGGGCTTGGATTCGCTAGTCGAAATTGCGAATACTAGGTGCGTCCCCTTTAATTTCTTCTACTACCGCGTCCTCTCCCACCGCAACAACGAAACCTCCGCAAGCTCCAACACCCCCGTCAACAACGTCCTCCCCACCGCCTCCCTCACCACCCCCAGCACCGGCCACGTCGCCCAGCAAGGCGACTCCATCACCCTCACCGCCACCGCCGCCGACATCGACGGCACAGTAGCCAGCGTCCAGTTCTTCAACAACGGCACCGCCATCGGCACAGACACCAGCAGCGCCGGCGGCTGGAGCTTTACCTGGACGGATGCCCCCATTGGCGATTACAGCCTCACCGCCAAAGCAGTCGACAACGGCAGCGCTATTGGCCACGTTTCACTCTCTGTCATCGGCCGCGTCGACGCTCCGCCGACCATTAGCCTTGATGACACTACTTTCGGCGCGGGTGAAGACGTCACTCTCTCGGCCAGCACCGACGATCCCGACAACGTCATCACCTCAGTGGCCTTTTATGAAGGTTCAACTCTTCTAGGCACCGACAGTGACGGCTCGGATGGCTGGACCTACGATTGGTCCGATCCAAGCGACGCCAATCACACCATCCATGCCGTCGCCACGGAGAACGGCTCGACGATTTCTTCCACGGCAACGGCGGCGTTCGTCGCCACAACACCGTTAGGGAATCCCACCATTCAAGCCAATGAGATCGACTTCAGTTGGCCCGCCGTCGAAGACGCTGATGACTACACCATCTACCGCGGCGCAACGTCCAACACCTCCGAGATGACGCTCGTCACCACCCTTGCAGAAACCAGCTACGACGATACCGGCCTCGACACCGCCACGCTATACTACTACCGCATCGTGGCAAATCTCCCCGCCACCGAGACCGACCCCACTCCCACATCCGAAGTTGGCAGCGCCTCCTTCACTACGCGAGTGGCGCTAACTGCCGCCTCCGGCCTAACCCCTATTCAAGCGTAACCCCGCATCGTGATCGCGTTGAGCGCAGAAAAAGACTCGAAACGCCCGCGTTTTCGTGTATGAAGAGGGTTGTCAAAGATCCTGCATCCCCATACGCAAGGAGGCGTTTCGAGTGAACACCGTTT
>JBBRHH010000189.1:0-10080 GCA_038222915.1 Tepidisphaerales bacterium | reverse complement strand
GATTGGTGCATCTCGCGCCAGCGGGCCTGGGGATTGCCTATCCCGATTTTCTACAACGAGCAGGGTAAGGAACTGCACACACCCGAATCGATTCGAGCTGTCGCCAAACGATTCGCCGAAAAAGGATCCAGCGTGTGGTTCAGCGAAACGCCGGCCGAACTTTTGGACGATTACGACCCCGGTCCTGAATTTCCCAAAGACAAGCTGATCAAGGAAAAAGACATCTTCGACGTCTGGTTCGAATCCGGAAGCAGTTGGAATGCCGTACTGCGAAAGCGAGACTATCTCCATTTCCCGGCCGATCTCTATCTCGAAGGATCAGACCAGCATCGCGGTTGGTTCCAGCTTTCACTCTTGCCGTCGCTTGGCGCGACAGGCCGCGCGCCTTTCAAACAAGTCCTGACGCATGGATTTGTCGTGAAGCCGGATGGGACGAAGGTCAGCAAGTCGGACAAGGAATATGTAACCGCGACGCAGGAGATCAACCGGCATGGCGCCGATCTGCTGCGGTTGTGGACGTGTAGCGTGGACTATCAGCACGACATCCCGGCCAGCCCGAAGGCGCTCCAGGAATTTGGCGACAAGTACCGAAAGATCCGCAATACGCTGAGGTATTTGCTTTCCAACTTATACGACTTTGATGCACAGAAGGATGCGCAGGAGCCGCCGCAGGCGAGTCTGGACGGCTGGGCGCTGGATCAACTCGACACACTCATCCGCGACACGACCGACGCGTACGACGCCTATCAACTCCATCGCGCGTTCCGGCTGCTGCACGACTTTTGCGCCGTGCAGATCAGCGCCGTCTACGGCAACGCGATGAAGGACCGGCTCTATTGCGAGGCCCCGGATTCGCCGCTGCGCCGGCGCAGCCAGACCGTGATGCACCGGATGCTGCTGGCGATGACAAAGTTGCTGGCCCCGATGATCGTCTTCACGGCCGACGAGACCTGGGAACATATCCCGGGCAAGCCGGCCGACGACCGCGACCTGCCCAGCGTGCATCTCGCGCTTTTGCCGGAGGTGTCGGGCAATGCTGTTTCGAATGAGCAGCGTGAGGAATGGAAGATGCTCATGGGGCTCCGCGATGCGGCGCTATTGCAACTGGATGCGCTCAAGAAGCAGGCCGGGCTGAACAAGGCATCGGAGGCAGAGATCGTTTACGCGATCAACGACGACGCGACGCGCAGAAGGCTGCAGGCCTACGGCGCGGATCTGGAAGACCTCGTTGGCGTGGGTCACCACGCTTTCGCGGAGACTTCTGCTGAAGAGCCGGGCGTTGTGGTGACGGTATTGGATCGGCGGGAGACATATAAGTTGTGTGCACGCAGTTGGAAGCGTCGCCCCGACGTCGGCACGGACGCAGAGTATCCAGATCTAAGTTTGCGTGATGCGGCCGAGATGCGTGGACTAAAGAAGTAACCAGATGAGCACAGATCAATCAGGCCAACTTCGGATGGCGGTGCTCATAAGTGGCGGGGGGACCACGCTGCAAAATTTCATCGACTGCATCGTGGCCAAAAAACTCAACGCCCGCATAACTCTGGTGGTTGCCTCGAAGCCCGAAATCGTCGGCATCGAGCGCGCCCGCAACGCAAACCTGCCCGTATTCGTAGTCGATCGCCGCACCACCGAACCCGGCCAATTCAGCGCGCGGAGCTTGTCCCTCTGCGACGACCATGATGTCGACTTGGTCTGCCTGGGCGGTTGGCTCTCCCTGTTAAAAATCCCGCCCCGCTACACAGGGCGCGTGATGAACATCCATCCCGCACTCCTGCCAAGCTTCGGCGGCCGCGGCCTCTACGGAAGCAAGGTCCATCAAGCCGTGATCGACCACGGCTGCAAAGTATCAGGTTGCACAGTCCACTTCGTGGACGACGCCTACGACAACGGCCCCATCATCTTGCAGCGCTGTTGCCCGGTCCTGGACAACGACACCGCTTCAGCTCTGGCGCATCGTGTGTTCGAAGAAGAGAAGGCCGCATATCCGGAGGCGGTGCGGCTGTTTCAACAGAGAGGGCTGACGATTGCAGGCCGGCGGGTGGACGTTAAGACGGTGCTCGGTCGAGGCCTTTGAATTTCCTTCGCGCTCGAATCGTTCCACCCTTCTTGGCAAAAAAAACATTCCAAAGCCGCTGACGCGATTCATTAAAAAGGTTGGAGCAGAGCTTGCCATACGACTGATGGTCAAACTGCTTCTGGCCGGTAACTGCAAGCCGCGTAAGCTCGGTCAGCTCAAAATCGGGCTCCGCCCCAATGCGGTCAAACCACAGCGATTGTTCGAAGCACGATCGCGTCTTGTAAACATTTTTCCGCATCGCCGCCGGAAACTTCACCGCCGTCAGCCGTGGCACGAATTCAATCTTCCCGCCCCCAGCCCAGATCCGCTTCCACAGATCGGCCTCGGGGTCAACATCAATCTGTCGATAGTCGCGCCATCCGCCCAGCTTCTGGACGATGTCTCGTCGATGAACAGTGCCGGTGGGCGGAACCCAGATGCCCGGCCGATAGGTCCCGGCCGGTGGCGCAGATCGCGGATCCTGATTCCCCGGCGCAACCAGCTCGGTCATGCCATACGCCATGTCCGCACCGGCATCGATCGCGGCGAGGAGGGTTTGTAGATGGTGGGGGAGCCAGAGATCGTCGTGGCCGAGATAGGCGATGACGTCGCCCTGGGCTATTTCGAGGCCATGGTTGTTGGGCGCGGATTGCTGGCCGAAGTTGGTGGGGAGGTTGATCCAGCGGGTGCGTGCGTCGGCGTATTTGGCGACCACCTGCGCTGAGTCGTCCGTGCAGCCGTCGCCGATGACCAGGAGCTCGAGGTCGGTGAACGATTGGCGCTGGACGCTCTTGATGGAGAAGGGGAGTACGCTGCTCCAGTTGTAGGTGGGGATGATTACGGTGACTCGAGGCATGCGAGCATCGGGAGGCAAGCGACTGGAAGTCGTCTACTTGAACTTGAAGGGAATGACATCGTTGTTGAGAGGAAGGCGGTATTTGTCGGGGTCGGCGTATTCGTAGGCGCGGTTGGGCATGTTGATGAAGAGGACGTCTTCGGTGCCGACGGCCCGGAGGGCGTGCCAGACGCCGGCTGGGATGGTGAAGAGCCCGCGGTTCAGGTTGCTGAAGAAGAACTCGTTGAGCATCCCCTTGGTGGGCGAATCCGGGCGGTCGTCGTAGAGGACAACCTGCGCCGTTCCCATGCTGACGAAAATGCGGTCGTCCTGATTGGCGTGTTTGACCCACCCTTTGATCTGGCCGGGACGGATGGTGACCTGATAAACGTAGACGAGCGGATCGGGGTGGACGCCCCAGGCCGGGCGATACATTTCGCAGAGCGTTCCACGGTCGTCGGGGATGGTGGGCAGGAGCTTGATGTTGACGCCGTGAATCTGCGGTTTCACGGACTGCCAGTCGGCGTCAACCGATTGCTTGTCTTTCTTCGGGTCGGCGGCCATTCGGTCTCCTGTCCTTGGAATAATCGGACGTCAGTAGATTGTCATCGGCCAAAGCGCGGCGCAGCGGCATAAATATTGTCAAAAAGCTGGCAAGCTGGATGACAGTGAGCGTGGAAAGCAGCCATGCAATGCTTACATGGAACTGTTGAGGGTGTTCCAGCGGGCAAGCACCTTCGTCCCAACGCGTCCGATGACGGCAATGGCCGTGACCACAATCAGTCCGGCGATCAGCGCGTATTCGAGGACTTCGCCGCCGGATTCGTCTTTGATGAAGTTAGTCCAATAAATGTTCACAGCGAATCTCCATTAAAAGTTTATGACAAAACTGGCATCGGCCTCTGGCAGGGCTTACTTAAAGAGGTAACGGTCAATAACCAGATGGCCTTAACGACGGATCGGGTACGATGGAGCGAATGAGCAAGGTTCTGGGAGCCGAATCGGGGCCGGCCGGCGCGCCGGACTGGGCGGTGCAAGTGGAAGAATTGCACTGCCCGATGTGCGCCTACAACCTGCGCGGCCTCACCGAGCCGCGCTGTCCGGAGTGCGGATATCAGTTTGCCCGGGCGGAATTGAGTGATCCAGAGCGGCGCGATCATCCTTATCTTTTTGAACATCATGCGCGGCAGTGGTACTGGTCGTTCTGGCGGACCGCGATTGGCGGTTTGCGGCCGATCAAGTTTTGGAAGGGGCTTGGCCCGCAGCAGAAGTCGCGGCCGGGGCTTCTATTGATCTATTGGCTGGCGGCGATGGCCGTTGGCTTTGCGAGCGTGTTTGCCGGGCGGTGCGTGGAAATCTGGCGCTGGGCCGCGCAGATGCACGCGGCATGGCCAAATTCGCGCATGCCAACGTACAAGCAGATGGTGGAAGTGGTCCTGCCCATGGACCTATCCTGGTGGGCGATCTTGTTATTTCCGTATTGGCCCGTTGCGACCCTATTGGTCCTCCAGATTTTCAGGCAATCGATGAAACGAGCCAAAGTGGGGCGGTCGCACGTCCGCCGCGTGGTTGCGTACAGCAGTGATGGTGCGATGTGGCTGGCTATCATCGGTTTCCCAATCTATGCGTTGCTTGGGGTCGCGAGCTCGCACAATTTCAGAAGAATATACGTGTTTGACGCGTTTGACCGCATTAACTTGTGCGTGGCTGGCGGGCTTGTCGTAATCGGCTGCTGGATGGCGTTCCGCATCTATGTCGGATACCGCTTTTACCTGCGATTCGATCGGCCATTCCTGACAATTCTCGCTTCGCAGTTTATCGTGGTGCTATTGGGATTTACGATTTACGTTTGTCTCGCGCCAATCCATGGTTGGCGAATGTGATGGCAGGCCCGGTAGTATTTGCGTTGATGCCCCTTCCCCAATTGTTCGATGCAAACCTCGCACGCTCGACACTCCTCGCCGCCGCGCCGCTTATTGTGGCAGGCGTGGGCGAGCTCGGTGTCGAGCGCGCCGGAATGGTCAACATCGGCATTGAGGGAATGATGTTGGCCGGGGCGCTTGGCGCGTGGATCGGCAGTGGGATGTGGGGGCTGGCGGCGGGGTTTGGCCTGGCCATGGTGTGCGGCATGGTTCTGGCCGTCGTTTTCGCCGTCGCGGTGCTGCGGTTCCATGCGGATCAGATTGTGACCGGCACCGGCGTGAATCTTCTGGCGCTGGGACTCACGGGGATGGCTTACCGTTGGGCGCAGGAAGCGATGTCGCAGCGGGTCATCCCGGCCATCTCGCAGCAGACGCTGGCCTGGGCAGCAACCGCCGTCGCAGTTGGATTGGCGGCGGTTATCTGGGCGTTCTTTCGATATACGCGCGCGGGCCTTGAACTGGCGGCGATCGGCGAAGCGCCGGAGGCGGCCGATACCGCCGGCGTACGGGTGCGGCGGCGGAAGCTGTACGCAATTTTGTTTGGCGGTGCGTGCGCGGGATTGGCCGGGTCGTATCTGTCGACTTTGCGCGTTCAGGCGTTTACGGAAAACATGACCCAGGGGCAGGGGTTCCTGGCGCTGGCGATCGTGATTTTTGGGCGGTGGAATGGATTTGGCATCGTACTGTCGGCGGTGTTCTTTGAACTGGTGATTGGAATAGCCGACCGCTTTATCATGCATGGTGGCGTGCAGGGGCAGACGACTGAGTTGCTGAAGATGCTGCCGTATCTCCTGAGCCTGTTGGCGCTGGCTGGCGTGGCAGGGAGGTCGGCCGCACCGGAGGGGCTGGGAAAGGTGTATTTGCGGGAATGATGGAGCACGGGCCGGTATACTTCGTCACAGTGGGACATCAATTCGTAGATCGTGAATGAAAGGCCTTGGGATGACGAGGGCGTTTCGAATATCGCTCGTCGCGACGGTCATTGGGCTCGCGGGCTTACACGTTATGGCGGCGTCCATTTTTGATCTGGGCAGCGGCCCGGGCGCTTCAGCAACGAGCCGTCCGAGTCAGGTCACGCGCCTCGCCTGGCATGACCCGGCGACACTGCCGCCCTGGGATACGATGACCCGCGGCGTGTTTCGACTCACCGGCGGCGGCGCGGTCATGCGAAACGCCCGGCCGGCAATGCACGGCGTCAACGAACCCGCAACCCAACCGTCTCAGTATCCAGCGCTGACGACGCGGGCGGACATCGATCTGTATATGGAGATCTATAGTGCGCGCGAACGCGAGGCCGGGGGGCATGCGGATGAGGTCGCGTCACTGGTCAAGACGCTGGTGCGCGCTTCGCACTACACGACATCCAACTCGACGTACAAGCGATATTTATTGTTGCGGGCGTTTGCGTTGGCGCAGTCGGCCGATGGAAATCTGGATTTGCTGCGAGCTGTCGATCGCGAGCTTGCTCCATTGCTGGTGGCGCTGTCGCCGACCATGCTGGCACAGCGTGCGGAACTTGCGCAAGCGATGGATCAAAAGGCCGCCGGGGAGGGGGCGAGCGATGCGATGGAAATGAACGCGCGCGTGGTCAGTGCATTGGGTGAGTTGGCGTGGTGGCAGATCCATCGAGGCTATCTGGCGGAGGCCAGGCTGAATCTGGATGCGGCCGAGCAGCTTGCGAATGTGGGGAAGTCGGATAATCGCAAAAAACTAGTAGGCCAGCTTCGGGTGCAGTTGGCAGGGGCGTCGACGCAGCAGGAGGCTTACCGGGAACTTGCACGACGTTTCGAAAAGAACCCGGACGATGCGCGATTGAACGGACAGTTGGCCTGGTTCTATTTGTGTGATGCAGTGGACGTTGAGAAGGCGAAGACGCACGCGCAAAAGAGCGACGAACCATTGCTGCAGGCGCTTGCGAAGGCAACATGGGCAGGGAAGGTCGATCGTCCGGGCACCGAAGGAATGGCGCTTGCGGCGCTGGCTGCTTCTGCACCGGCAATCCGCGCGGAAGTGATCGCGGCGCTGGCAGAGTCTCGGCTTGCGGCATTGTGTGAACAGAAAAAGGCGGCCAGTGCGGAATTTGACGGGGCGCAGAAGGCGCTGTTGGAGATGACGGAAATCCTGCGGGCAGCCGGGAAGAGCGCCGGTGAACTTTCCTGGCCGACCGATCGGTCGTCGTGGCGTCCGGCCCTGTCAGTGATTTATGTATGCGACTGTTCGGGCTCGATGTTGACTCGCTTCGACGAATTGCGCCAGGAAGTTGTCGCGGGAGTGAAAGGCCTGACCGCCGAGCAATCGTTCAACGTCATCTTCATGGGAATGAATCAGGCCAAGGCGTTGAATGATGACCGCCTGATTCCCGTGACGGCCGAAGCGAAGGCCAAGGCGGAGAACTGGGTGGAAGGTCTATCGCCGCGCGGTCAAACGGAGCCGATCACGGCAATGGATATTGCATTTCGGCAGCACCCGGACGTGATCTTTCTGTTGACCGACGGGGATTTTAATGACAACGAACTGGTGGTGAAATGGATCGGTGAGCATAACAAGGACTTAAGAATCCGAATCAACACCGTCGCGATGATTACCAGTCCGAGTGAGAACCCGGAAAAGGTTTTGACGAAAATCGCAGATGACAATGGGGGGACTTATCAGGCGTGGAAGGAACCGTAACACCGCCTGCGCGCTCGCGGGTGGGGAGATTTCAGTATACTTTTGGAGTTCAATCGGGGGACGATTGCGATGAGATAAGTAGGCCACGAAGGAACGGAGTCGAATGGCAAAGACAGCGAACAAAGTGAAGAGTCTCCCGAAGCGATCCAAGGTGAAGCCGGCCGATTGCTGGGACCTGGGAAGTTTGTACAAATCCGAGGCCGCGTGGGAGGCCGATTTTGCAAATCTGTCGGAGCTGATTCCCGGCTACGACAAATTTCGCGGCAAACTGGCCGAGAGCGCCGCATCTCTCGCGGCCTGCTTTCGCTTTGATGCCGATCTGGACCGGCTTGCGGAACGCCTGGGGACTTATGCGTTTCTGAAGACTTCGGAGGACCAGGGTGCCAGCGATTATCAGCGCATGATGGGGCGCTATCGCAGCGTCGCGTCGAAGGCGGGACAGGCGGCCAGCTACATCCGGCCGGAAGTGATGGCGATTCCTGCCAAGACGATGGAGGTGTTTCTCAAAGCCCCCGAACTCAAAGAGTGGGCTTTGCAATTGGAACGGATGCTGCGCTATCGTCCGCACACGCTGGGGAAGAAGGAAGAGAATCTACTCGCGATGCAGAGCGAGATGAGCCAAGCCTCGAACCAGATATTCCGGCAACTCAACGATGCCGATCTCAAATGGGGGCCCATCCGCAATGAGAAAAAAGAGCTGATCGAGCTGCATCATTCTTCGTATTCCGCATTCCTGCAATCGCCCAAGCGCGCGGTGCGGAAGGAAGCGTTCGAGAAATACTATGCGCAATACGAGGCGCACAAGAATTCCATCGCGGCCGCGTTGAACGGATCGGTGCAACGCGATGTCTACTACGCCAAGGCGCGCGGCTACGAAAGCGCGCTCAAGAGCGCGCTGTTTCACGACAACGTACCCGTCACCGTCTACGACAACCTCATCGATTCAGTTCATCGCAACTTGCCCTCGCTTTACCGTTACTACGAGCTGCGCCGGCGGAAAATGAAAATTCCGGACATTCACACATACGACACCTATGTCCCAGTCCTGGCGGATCTGGAAAAGCGGAATTCGTGGGACCAGGGCGTGAAGGCGGTCGTGGATGCGCTTGCGCCGCTCGGCAGCGAATATTGCACGGAGCTCAAGCGCGGCATGACCGTCGGGCGATGGTGCGACCGCTATCCAAACCAGGGGAAGCAGAGCGGAGCGTTTTCGTCGGGGAGCTTTGATGGGCAGCCGTATATTCTGATGAATTACCAGCCGACGGTGCTGGACCATGTGTTTACGCTGGCGCACGAGGCCGGGCATTCGATGCACAGCCGTTACTCGGCCAAGTCGCAGCCGTATCAGTATTACAGCTACACGATCTTCGTCGCGGAGGTGGCGAGTACATTTAACGAGCAACTCCTCGCACGGCACCTGATGGCGAAAACGAAGAGCGACAAGGAGCGTGCGTTTTTGCTCAACCGCATGATTGACGGCATTCGCGGGACGATCATCCGGCAGACGATGTTTGCGGAATTTGAGAAGATCATTCACGCGCTGGTGGAGAGCGGTGAGCCGCTGACGGTGGATGCGCTGCGCGGTGAATATCGCAAGCTGCTGGATTTGTATTTCGGCCCGGACTTCATGGTTGATAAGCAGGTGGAGTTGGAGTGTCTGCGCATCCCGCATTTCTACAACGCGTTTTACGTCTACAAGTATGCGACGGGTTTGTCGGCCGCCATCGCGCTGAGCAAGCGCGTGGTGGAAGGCGGCGAGCGCGAACTGAACGATTACCTCGGATTCCTAAAGGGCGGTTGTTCCAAGTTCCCGCTGGATCTGCTGCGCGGGGCCGGCGTGGATATGGAAAAGCCGACGGCCGTGGATACGGCACTTGGGTATTTCGATCAACTGGTCGAAGAGTTGGAATCGCTGCTGTGAGGTCGACTACATGAGCCCAAGCTGCAACTGGGCCGCCTCCGTCATCATGTCGCGCGTCCAGGGTGGTTCCCAGACGAGTTGGACATCGGCGCTCTTCACTTCGTCGATGGCCTCGATCTTCTTTTCCACTTCACCGGGCAGCGTGCCGGCGACAGGGCAGGCCGGGGCGGTGAGGGTCATACGGACGACGACGCTCGCGTCGGGCTCGACGTCGATGTTGTAGATGAGGCCCAGCTCGTGAATGTTGACGGGGATTTCAGGATCGTAAATCGTCTGCAGTGCTTCGATGATTTTGCCTTCGAGCAACTTCCGTTGGATGTTGTCGAGAACAACATTGGGGCCGTCAGATTTGGCATCGGCGGGCGCAGGTGCCGGCGCATTCGCTTCGGGCGGCGCGGAATTGAGCAACGCGCGATTGGGCGGAAGATCGGTCATAGCGGCCTCCGCGGCATTTCCCGTCGGCAGGACAGGCAGATGAATCGGCGGGTGGTCGGTGGCATGGTCCATGATTTTAGCAGCTTTAGTTGTTGTTTGGCGGACTTTTCTGGATCTGCCCGGCGAGGGCGCGAATACTCTTGACCATGCCGGCGAGGCCGTTACGGCGCTGAGAGCTGATGAATTGATCGAGATTGATCCGACGGAAGAAAGCTTCGACGTCGAAGGCGAGGATGTC
>JBBRHH010000188.1:0-10092 GCA_038222915.1 Tepidisphaerales bacterium | reverse complement strand
TCGACGGTTCGATTATTACACCGATCACAGAAATCGGCGAGGTCACGGCTCGCTTGTTAAGGTTCAACCGGCCCGAGAGTGTTGCTGAACGCCAAATCCTGCTAATCCTGCAACAATATCCCGGAAGCGTCGGCATCGCCTGAGCTCTCTCCCGCTTCATCATTTCTTCTTTTTCTTTTTCTTCTTCTCCGCGCGTGGGTCGACGAGGAGCGCGATCTTGAGGACCTCGTCTACGTTCTGGACGAAATGCCAGCTTAGGCCGGTCTGGGCTTCGGCGGGGATTTCGGCGAGGTCTTTTTCGTTGCGTTTCGGGGCGATCACGTGCTTGATGCCGGCGCGCATCGCGGCGAGGGATTTTTCTTTCAGGCCGCCGATGGGGAGGACCAGGCCGCGAAGGGTGATCTCGCCCGTCATCGAGAGGTCGTGCCTTACCGGCCTGTTCAGAAAGAGGGATGCCAGGGCAGTGAACATCGCCACACCGGCGCTTGGGCCGTCTTTCGGGACTGCGCCAGCGGGAACGTGGAGATGGACATCGCTTTCCTGCAAGAGCTTTTGGTCGATACCCAGACTGTCGGCGTGCGAGCGAACCAGCGTGAAGGCCGCAGTCGCGGATTCGCGCATGACTTCGCCGATCTGCCCGGTGAGGATGATGCCGCCCTTCCCGGGAATGCGCGTTGCCTCAATGAAGAGGATTTCGCCGCCGAAGGGCGTGTAGGCCATTCCGGTCGCGACCCCTGGAACGCTGGTACGCGAGGCAAGTTCCGGCTCGAACTTGCGCGCGCCGAGGAATTTTTCGACCTCGGGTTTGCCGACAGTTTCCTTCTCGGTTTTTCCGGAGACGACGTCGGCCGCGATACCCCGGGCAACGCTGCCGATGTTGCGCTCGAGGTTTCGCACGCCCGCTTCGCGCGTATACCCTTCGATAATGTACTTGAGTGCCTCGTCCTTGAACTTGGCCTGCTTAAGGTTCAGACCGTTGGCATCAATCTGGCGCGGAACCAGATATCGCTTGGCGATGCTCAGCTTGTCGCCTTCGGTGTAGCCGGGGATCTCGATGACTTCCATGCGGTCGCGCAATGGGCCGGGCACGGTGTCCATGGTGTTGGCCGTCGCGATGAACATGACCTTCGAGAGATCGAAAGGCACGTCGAGATAGTGATCGGTGAACGTGTGATTTTGCGCCGGGTCCAGCACCTCCAGCAGCGCCGACGACGGATCGCCGCGAAAGTCGGAGCCGAGCTTATCAATTTCATCAAGCATCATCAGCGGGTTGTTCGTTCCGGCTTTGCGAATCTCCGCGATGATCCGGCCTGGCATGGAGCCGATATACGTGCGGCGATGGCCTCGAATGTCGGCCTCGTCGCGAACGCCGCCCAGGGCGACGCGAATAAATTTTCGGCCCATCGCCTCGGCAATGCTCTTGCCGAGCGACGTCTTGCCCACGCCGGGCGGGCCAACGAAGCATAGGATTGCGCCGCCGCCTCCGGGCTTGAGCTTTCGCACGGCGAGGTATTCGACGATGCGGCGCTTCACCTTGTCGAGATCAAAGTGATCGCGGTCGAGGATTTCGCGCGCCACCTTCAGATCAATCTTGTCCTCGGTGGCGACGCTCCACGGCAATTCGCTGAGAATCTGAAGATACGTGCGGATGACGCCGTACTCGGGGCTGGCGCTGGGGATCGACTCAAGGCGAGAAAGCTCGCGCAGCGCCTCCTTCATACTCGGTTCGGGAAGTTTGGCCGCCTCCAGCTTTGTCCGCAGCTCATCCACTTCCTGGCCGGGCCCGCGCGAATCGCCTTCGCCCAGTTCCTTCCGGATCGCCTTGAGCTGCTCCTGCAGATAGAAGCGCCGTTGCGAGCGATCAATGTTTTCGCTGACCTGCTTTTGGATTTTGCTTTGCAGTTCGAGGATGTCGAGCTGGGTCGCAAGGCGGGCCGCGACGAGCCGGAGGCGCTTCTCGATATCGGGTTCTTCCAGCAGGATCTGCTTTTCGTTCACATCCGTCTGCAGATTGGCGGCGAGAAAATCGGCAAGAGCCGAGGGATTTGTAATGCTGTTGAGAACCTGTGCCGCTTCGTCGGGCGTATTGGGCGAGAGCTCGATAACGCGGTTGGCCTGCTGGCGGACCGAGGCCACGAGGGCATCGATGTTCGCGCCTTCCGGGTTCTTTTCCTCGATGACTTCGACGTTGCCGGTAAGGAACGGATCAGTCTGGGCCATCGAATTCAGGCGGATGCGCGCCAGGCCGTGAACAATAATGGACTGATTCCCATCGGGGAGCCGGAACAATTTCAAAATCTGGCAGGCGACACCGACGCGGTTCAGGTCATCCGGGCCAGGCTCCTCGGCGTCGGGGTTCTTCTGGGTAATCACTCCAATGATCTTCGATCCGGGCATGACCTCATCAAGGAGGTTCTTGCTCTTCTGCCGGCCGACATTCAATGGCATCACAGTGCCCGGGAACACGACAATGTTGCGGATCGGCAGGATGGGCAGCACCGTCGGAATATGCAGCGGCTGGCCATTGTTGCCGTTGCGGATGGTGGTTCCGTCCGGTGTTCTCTCAAGACTCTGGGTAGTTTCGGACATGTATATCAACCTTCCCTGTCGTTCACATTTTCAATCAATTGGTGCGGCAAACTTAAACCTCTGCTCAGCGATGTTCATCGCCAATCTTCCCGATGCCTGCGCCGACTTTCGGGATCTCAATCCAGAGAATGCCGTCGCGGTAAATGGCCGAGATCTGTTCGCGATCCACGCCGGCCGGCAGATCGACCGTGCGCGAGAACTGGCCATTGTCGATCTCCATCACGTGGACCCGCCAGCGCGTCGTGGAGCTGGCCTGCGCCACATCGGGATGGGTCGGCACGGCCCGGGTGCCCTTCAGGCGCAGCTGTCCGTTGACGATGTGGAGATCGATTTCATCCTTGTTGACCCAGGCGAGATCGACGCAGACAACGTACGCCGCATCGTTTTCGTAAAGGTTGACGCACGGCGTCCACGTCTCGGCCGGGCAATAGTTAAAGTATCCCTTCTGCAACTGGTCCATCAGCTTGTTCATCTGACGAACCGTGTCTCCGAAAGCCGGCTCACCCGCGGTTTCAATCGACATAGTTTCTCCGTTGAGTATTTCGGTCGCCTCTCATGATAGTTGTAGGCGCACCATGGGTAAAAGACCAAAAATGGCGCTATCATGGGGGCATGTCCCAGCCCGATAACCCCCTGCTCGTATTTGACCTTGGCAATGTATTGGTGCGGCTCGCAACGGGTTTCGCCGATGCGTGCGTTCGCGCTGGCGTGCAGCCCATGCGCGGCGACGCTGCGGCCCACCATCCCCTCATGTGTGCGTTTGAAACCGGGGAGCTATCGGAAGACGACTATTTTGCCCGCGCGATTGGCTGCTTTGAAGGCATGACGGTTCCGCAGCTCAGGGCGATTTTTGACGCTTGGCTGCTGGGACCGTTTCCGGGGACAGAAGACCTGTTACGGCAATTGAAGGCGAAGGGAATCCGGACCGCGTGTTTGTCCAACACCAATCCGCCGCACTGGCGCACGCTGCGCGGCGATAATCTGTATGAATCCATGGCACTTCTGGATCATCATTTTGCCAGCTGTGATATTGGCGCGTCCAAGCCTGCCCTGGAGGCTTACCGGCATGTCGAACGACGGACTGGAGTCGATCCAGCCTCAATCATCTTTTTCGATGATCGGGAGGAGAATGTCACCGCGGCGGTTTCGGCCGGGTGGACGGCGCATCTGATCGATCCGGCCCGCGATGGGGTGCCGCAGGTTGTAGAAGTCCTGAAGTCATCGGGTATTCTTTAGCCTCTGTCTGATGCATCGCCGCGCGGCCAGACGAAGCGGATTTCGACCGCGGGCAAGGCGTGACGACGACGCATATTGGCAAGGAAATATTCGGAGGAGGAACAACGCAGCACGCGGTTGAAAGACGCGAGGACGGACCGTGGAGATTCGTCAGACAGAGGCTAACCACCCATGACGCTCATTATAGCTTCCGTGCGGAAACAGGATGTGATCCTCACCTCTGATGGCCGGTCGACAACGCGTACCAACGGCAAAGTAACGGGGATCAATGATTCGCTGCAGAAACTGTTTCCCATCCCCGACCATCCGGTGGTGATCGGGCATCTGGGCGTCAACAGCCTGCACGGTGGCGGGCCAATCGATCAACTGGTGACGCGGTTTGTGGCCCAGCTGAATACCGGAAACTTTACCATCCTGCAGATCGGGGAGGAGCTGCGCCATTTTGCGCAATTGACCGTCCGTGGCCGATTGGATGAACTCGAAAAGAACGGTCAGGGATGCGCTTTCTGGGTGGCCGGCTTTGGCTTTCGGGAGGATGAGCCGAGTCTGATTGAGATCTTCTGGTCGTTCAAGGAAGGTGCGTTTGTCACCGAGGAGCACCAGTTCAAGTCCATTTCCATCGTCTTTGGCGGAGATGGAAAGAAGCTGGTCAAAGCGGCCGACTGGCATGAGGTGGATGGCAAGTCGCTCGAGGAAGTGCACGACTATCACATGTCACTCATGAACCAGGCGCTGACGGCAAAGGTGGAGGACAATTCAGTCGGCGGGCACATCCATGAGGTGGTCATCGACCACGCGGAATGGCGCTGGACGCAGCCGCCAGTCAAGTCGACCACAGCGCCGGCGACAACACGGCATGCGGGGTAGACTAAAAACGATCAAGGTCGTTGATGGGCGCTTGCGCTTTAGGCTCAGACACGGATTGTCGCAACAGACGCGGCGCTTCAACCGCTGGCGAAGATGCTGGCCGGCGAGGTTCGGTTGCTGACGGGACTTGGCCGTTCCGCGGCTGCTGGCGATGCGCGTGCGGAAGACAAGTCCGTACGACTTCAAGCGATCGACTTGCAGCAACTCGACTGATAAAGCCTTTCGTGTCTTATGAGTACAGAAATGATTCGATCCTTAATTCTGTTGGCGTCGATTTGTTCGCTGTGCCTTAGCTGTCACAAGTCAGAGACGAAGCGAGAGGCCATGCGAAAGGAGAAATCATTTGTTGCTACGAGAGGTGCGTTCGAAACGTCGCTGAGCATTAATGAGAAATCAGACGAACCTGAAAGGAAATATTGGGCCAACGTGGCAACCGCTGCGCTCAAAAAATTGTCTGACTCAAGAAGTATTAGCAATTCCTGGAGTGCGGGCGCTGAGATATATGTCCTTGATGGACAAGCGAAGTTGCTTACCGAATTCGTCGACGACCTTGATAAGGTTGTCGGCTTGCGCCTCGAAAACGATAACGCGACAATTTTGAGTTTTAGGTTTCCAAATGATCGTAAACGACTTGACCATGCTTACCAGATGGAAATCGAAGACGTCAATCTCGTTGATTCGGTTGTGGCGGACGAAAAGATGCCAGCCTCTGGCATTGTCCTCTCGCGCGCCGCTTTGGCGCGGCCCGTCATCGTCAGATTGTTGTTTGCAGACGGCACGACTTCTCTGGATGCAGCAACGCTGTTCGTAGCCAAGGAGGTCGTGGCGGGGGCCGAGTTACCCGTCTCGCTTCCCGTTGTGAAATAGGCGCACCATCAACTCGCACCCGCTGGCTCCGTCCCCCCTTCCGACCGGCCATTCGACGTCCCGGCGCGACTGGCGATCCTGGTTCAACCGCCCCGAAACCGCCGCGGAGCTCGACGCAGAGGACAACAGCGTCAAACGGGAGACTCCTTCGGCCAATCCGCCTGGCAACGCCGCCCGACAACTCTCCCTCGAACCAACCCTCCGCCCCCGCGGCCGGTCACGCGTCACGCCAAACAATGACTCCCGACCCACTCGAGACCCTCAATCACCCCGGCGATTTCTATTATCAACCATCAAGCGGATGCGCCATCGCAAATCCAGCCGCCGCTGCAGCGCCTGCCACATGTAACTTGAACGGGCATTTCATCGATCCCAAAGGACACACAAACGACGCAGGCACACACCCCAGCGTCCGAATCTTGCGGGCCACGTGCGTGCTGCACGTATAGTACGTTCGAGGCGGCGGTGCGATCCACGTCCCGATTTGTCCATCGTGGTTTTCCAAATATTCCCCGAGCGCGGCACGATCCTCGGCCTCCTCCGTCACGTCGATTTTCAACTCTCGCAGAAGAACTTCTCCACGCACAAACCGCATGCGATACCAGCGGTAAGCACCCCCTGAAGCTGCCTCCTCGTAAACAAGCGAGAATCGTTCATGCCTCGGATCGCAAGCGCGGCGCACTGCTCTACGTTGGTCGTCCCGCAGTGAAACCCACCATCGCCAGATCTCCGACCGCGACGTATCAAATCCACATCGTCCCGCTTCCTCGAGAAGGCCCGAATCCGGATCGGCGGTCGGCTCTTCGGCCATTCGAAAATCCCTTGAAATACGACGTCGATCCAGAATCCCACCACCCGATTGCGTCCGCCCCGCCCCAATTTTCCCCATATCCAACTTCAAAACCGCAAACTGTTCCCGCGATCGCAGTCCCCCTGGGTCGACACGTGCGAAAAGCGAAGCTTACACGAGCAACATGCCTGGTTCTTCCAGCGTCTCCTTAAGGGAACGGAGGAAGTCGGCGGCGGTGGCTCCGTCCACTACGCGGTGATCGCAGGAGAGGGTGACGCTCATCATCGTTCGGATAACGATTGCGTCGCCTTTGACCACGGCGCGTTTCTCGGCCGCTCCGACTGCGAGGATGCCGACCTCCGGCGGATTGATGATCGCGCTGAAGTCCCGGATCCCAAAGGTGCCAAGGCTGCTGATGGTGAACGTGGCCTCGGACATCTCCTCACGCTTGAGGCGCTGGTCGCGGCCGCGCTTGATGAGGTCTTCGCTGCGGGCGCGGATCTCCTTCAAGCCCAACAGGTTTACGCCGCGGAGGACGGGGACGATCAGACCGTCCGGAACCGAGACAGCGATGCCGAGGTTCACGTCGCCGTATCGCGTGATCTCGCCCTTTTCGGAATTGAAGCGGGCGTTGAGGGCGGGGTGCTGGATCAGGGTTGACGCGACGGCCTTGGTGATAAAGTCGGCAAGCGAGAGGCGGACTTTTTCCTTTTCGAGACGCTTGTTGAGACGCTCGCGGAGTTGGCTGAGGTCGGTGACGTCGATATCGATGGTTTCGTAAAAGTGCGGAACGGTCTGCTTGGACCGGAGCAGCGCGGCCGCGATGGCGGTGCGCATCTTGGTGAGGGTGATCACCTGTTTTTCGCCGCTCAACACCACGGGCGTGGCCGCGGGGGCGGAGGCAGCCGATTCCTTGCCGCCGCCGTTCTCGAGGTAGCTGAGCACGTCTCGCTGAACGATTCGGCCCTCGGGACCCGAGCCAGGGACGCGTGATAGGTCGAGTTTGTTTTCGGTTGCGATGCGCTTGGCGAGCGGGGAAACGCGGACGCGGTGCGATTCACCGTTTCCCTTGGCCTGCGGAAGCGGCGGAACCGGGTGGCTTGCCTCACGGGTTGCGCCATGGCCGACGCCGTCGGGCTCGTGGATTTCTCCCCGGCTGGCGGCGACCAGCGTTGCGGTTGCGGTGACTTTGTCGGGTTGAGCGGCGGGTGCGCTTTCGGCCGCGCGGGCTAATGGCGCGGCCGCCGGGGCGGCGGGCTTTGCATTGCCGCCGGCGGCGTACTTGGCCTTGATCTCGGCGGGATTCTCACTGCCCTTGGCAATCACCGCGACCAGTGATCCAACGGCGACTTTGCCGCCTTCCTGAACGGCGATATAAGCGATGGTGCCGCCATCATACGATTCGAGCGGCATCGTCGCCTTGTCAGTCTCAACGTCAGCAACTTCCTCACCGGCCTTAACCTTGTCCCCTTCCTTCTTGTTCCACTTGATAAGCGTTCCCTCGGTCATCGTATCGCTGAGCTGGGGCATGGTGATTTCGGCGGGCATGAAATGATCTCCAGAAGACCGAGTACTCAGGGCGTGAACGTCAGTGCGTCATCCAATGACAAACCCGCTCACGCGTAGCAAACTTCCTTGGCGGCGGCGACGATTCGGTCGACGCTGGGCATCATCGCTTCTTCAAGATAGTGATTGAACGGGACAGGAATTTCATCGCTGTGAACGTATTCAATCGGTGCGTCAAGATAGTCAAACAGCGGCTTCTGGATCTTCTGCAGGATGCCAGCGCCCATGCCGCAGTAGCCCCAGTCTTCGTCGACGATCACGCAGCGGTTGGTCTTCTTGACCGAGTTGATAATAGTTTGGGTGTCGAGGGGGCGCAAGGTGCGGAGGTTGATCAGCTCGACGCTGATGCCATGCTCGTTAACAAGTGCGTCAACGGCAGGCCGAACCACGCGCTGCACGGGTCGGCCATAGCTGACGATGGTAACGTGGCTGCCTTCGCGCTCCACGTCAGCAACGCCGAGCGGTAGGGTAAAGCTGGACTCGTCAGGAACTTCGCCCTTTTCGGAGAGCATTTTTTCTGATTCGAGAAAGATGACCGGATCGTCGCAGCGGATGGATGATTTAAGCAGGCCCTTGGCTTCGGCGGGCGTGGACGGGCAGACAACGATGAGGCCGGGAATGCGGCTATACACCGACTCCATGCGATGCGAATGCGTGGCCGCAAGCTGATGGGCAATGCCGTTGCCGCCGCGGAAGACGATGGGGACACGGTATTGGCCGCCGGACATGTAGCGGACATTGGCAGCATTGTTAACGAGCTGGTCGAGGCAAACGAGGGTGAATGACCAGCTCATGAACTCGACGATAGGGCGAAGGCCAGACATGGCCGCGCCGATGCCAAGGCCCGAGAAGGCCGCTTCGCTGATGGGGGTATCGATGATGCGGTCCTTGCCGAAGCGATCGAGCATCCCTTCGGAGACCTTATACGCGCCGTTGTACTGTGCGACTTCCTCGCCAATGAGAAAGACACCGTCGTCGCGCTCCATCTCCTCGGTCATGGCGGCACGGAGAGCTTCACGAAATTGCATCACTGCCATTGCTGTTCACTCACTTTATAAAATCGTCAACGACCTGTCGTAACCGCAGGCTCGGTCCACATTGATTTGCCAGAAGGCCCGTTACTTCGGCTGATACGGATACTGTTCCGCCAACACATCATTGAACCGGTCTTCCAGCGGCGGAATCGGATCGGCCTCGGCCTGGGCGATGGCGTCCTCCACCTGCTGGGCAACTTCTTCCTCCATCCCCTCAATCTGCTTGTCGCTGATGAGGCCCTTGCCTCGGAGCAGCTCGGAGTAGAGGAGAATGGGATCGCGGAGCTTGGCCCGCTCCGTCTCTTCCTTGGTACGGTACTTGAGCGGATCGGAGGTGGAGTGGCCGCGGAAGCGAAACGTATCGGCAATCAGGAACGTAGGGCCCTTGCCGCTACGGGCACGGTCGGCGGCTTCGCCAAACTCACGCATGACCGCGTCCACGTCGTTGCCGTCCACATGGCGGTGCGGCATGTTGAATCCGCAGCCGCGCTGGGCGAGATCTTTTTCGGCGCTGGAACGCTCCACCTGCGTCCCCATCGCGACCCCGTTATTTTCAACAACAAAAATGGCCGGCACTTTCATAAGGCTGGCCATGTTGAGCGATTCGTTAAATGTGCCCTGGTTAATGGCGCCGTCGCCAAAAAGGCAGTACGTTACGCCGCCGGTTTTTTTGTACATCTGGGCAAAGGCAAGACCAAGTCCAACCGGGATATGGCCGCCCACAATGCCGTGCCCGCCGTGGTTACCAACTTCAGCATCGAAGAAGTGCATCGAGCCGCCCTTCCCCTTCGAGCAGCCGGTCGACTTGCCAAACAGCTCGGCCATGCAAACGCGCGGATCCATCCCGAGGGCCAGCGAATGGCCGTGACACCGATAACCATTAATCAGGGCGTCGCGGGTTTTGTCGTAAATGGAGGCAATGCCGACGGCAATGGCTTCCTGACCCGAGTAGACGTGGCAGAAACCGCCAATCTTGCCGCCCTTGCCATATTCCTGAACCGTGCGCTCTTCGAAACGGCGGATCAGCATCATCATCCGCAGACGCTGGCGCTCAGCCTGCCCGGCATTTGAAAGACTGACTTTAACTTCCGGCCTTTTCTCTACTTCGTTGGCTACCGCCATGCGTCAACTCCAGACTTGGAT
>JBBRHH010000187.1:0-10127 GCA_038222915.1 Tepidisphaerales bacterium | reverse complement strand
ACACAGCGTAACGCGGACGTTCGATACGGAGTATTTTCGGACGTTTTGAGGTGGAGAGCAATTATAATACAAGTTCGATTTTCGCAGGGGGGAAAATTCTTTTGCGATTTGTCGTCCACCCTGGAGATTCTGTGGCTTCGCCGTTTCACGAATATTGAAAGCTCCGATGTTCTGGAGCGCTTATAGTTTCAATATCTGGTGAAAGGACTTTTATGGCTACCTTGACGGCGCCTGTGGTGAAGGTTTCTTTAGAGCAGCAGCTTCGGACGAGTCAGGATCTTTTTATTCGACGCTGGGGGGAGATGGGGCAGACGTGGGGGATCAATCGGACCATGGGGGAGATTCATGCGCTGCTTTACATTACCGGCCAGCCACTTTGCACGGACGATGTGATGGAGCGGCTGAACATCAGCCGGGGGAATGCTTCGATGAGTTTGCGGGCGCTTTGCGACTGGGGGATTATCCGGCGCATGCATAAGCGCGGGGAACGGCGTGAGTATTTTGAGAGCCTTGGGGATGTGTGGGAAATGTTTTCGATCATCGCGGCCGAGCGGAAACGGCGCGAGATGGATCCGGTGCTGGAGACGATCAAGCAATGCCAGCGGATGCTCGAGGAGGGGACGATCGGCAAGGCGGCCGCGAATCGGGAAGAGGTGCAACTGACGCGTAAACGACTGGAGGGGATGGAGGAGTTTATGGCGGTGACGAACAAGATCTTCCAGCAGTTTATCGGGAATGCGCGGAGCGGGCTTAGCCGGGTGGTGCGGGTTCTGTTGAAGGCGTTCTAGTTGCCGGTTGCTGGCTACTAGCGGCCAAAGACGTTCTGGAGTGCGCCGCTGCCGCGTTTGGGGGCGAGGCCTTCGGGGTAGATGTTGAAGCCCAGGAAGCTTTCCTGGCCGAGGCGATCGATGCGGACGTTGACGCCAACGAGAAAACGATCGAACTTGCGGGTGAGGGTGGCTTCGGTGGTGATGTTGCCGCGGTTTCCGAAGTCGTAGCTTTCGTTGAAGCTGAAAGTGTATTTGCTGGTGAGTTGGTAGTAGAGATTGACGCTGAACAGTTTCTGGGAGAGGAACTGGAACTCGTTGCCTCTGACGAACTGGATGAAGTCTTCGTTGACGAAGCGATAGCTGACGGCGTAGCTCATGCGCGGGTCGTGCTGGACGAGAAGTGTGACGCTGCCGGTGGCGATCTTGTTTTCCTGGGTGTTGTAGTAGGCGTCGCCGGCGATGGCGGTGGTGTCGCTGAGGAGGTAGGTGGCGTCGGCGTTGACGCCGTCGCGGGGGATGGAGGTTTCCGGGGCCGAGGAATAAAAGAGGCTGCGGAAATCGGTGGGGTTGGTTTCGGACTTGGGGGGCTTGTTGAAGAAATAGTTGTATTCGAGGTTGAGCGTGAAGACGTCGACATTGCGCCAGCGGCCGGGGCCGCCGCGCTTGGTTTGCCAGCGCTGGTGAAGCGCGAACTGGACTGCGCCGGCCTCGGTGATGGCGTCGACGGGCTGGTCGTAATCGAGCAGCTCGCTGCGCTCGATGTTTTCAGCGCCGGCATAGACCATGAATTCGGGCTGGATGACGTGGCGGAGGCGGTGGATGTCGAAGAGGTTGGACGAGATGTTGTCGTCGACCTTCCAGAAGGTGGTGGCGACGCGGAGGCCTGCGCCGCCGTAGACGCGATCGGGCGAGCTGCCGTCGGGGGAGTTGGTGTAGGGCGTAAAGCGGCCGACGGCGAAGGGGACGACGCGGAACTGGCCGGCGGAGAAGGGGAAATCGATTTCCTCGCGGAAGTCGGCGCGATAGGTGACGGAGGTGGGCGTGCCGGTGAGCCCGATGGCGGGAATGCCTGGAGATTGCTGGAAGCCGTCGTTGTAGACGGCATAGCCCTGCTGGGTGAGGTTGTAATGGCTGGGCTGGAAGCGCTGGCCGGAGATGCTGTTCTGGCTGAAGGTGGTGACGGAGTCGCCCAGGAAGCTGTCGCCGATGCGGTTGTAGGTGAGGGCGGGGACGCGTTCGACTTCGGTCTGGCTGGGTACGAGATCGCTGGAGGTGACGAAGTTGTTGGGCTGGACGCTGTACAGGAAGGTGAGATTGCTGTTCTGGTCGGTGTGCTCGACGTAGATGGAGGTCTGGCGGGGGCGGGTCGTCCAGAATTGATCCTGATACCACTCTTCGAAGTAGGTGGGATCGGAGATGTAGCCGGCGGTGAGTTGGACGGTCCAGTTGTCGGGGAAGTAGTGCTGGTGTTCCCAATAGAAACGGCCGCGCCATTGGGTGGGCGGGGTGACGTCGATGCGGCCGCGGCCGAGGGTGTCATCGCCGGTGTCGTGGATGAGGATGCCGGAGAAGTCGCCGTCAAAGCTCCAGGGCTGACGCGAATTTTCGGTGACGAGGTCGCCAACGTATTTGCCATCAACGCCGACAGCGGGGCCGCGCTTGGTGAAAAATTCGGTGGCGTAGGTGAGATCGAAATCCCGTGGGGGGATTTTGCCGAAGGTTTCGAAAGCGCCCCACTCCACGCCCAGACCCAGGCCGTAGCGGTTGGAGGAATTGATCTTGAGGTTGCGGAGGGCGTCTTTATCGTTGACGGTGCCACCGATCTGCGGGAAGTAAAAGACCGACCAGGGGCCAAGGCGCAGGGTGGCGTCGTTGGCGATAAAGTCGGTTTGGGTTTGCAAACCAGTTTCATCGCTCTGGACCTTGGTCTGGTGGGTGTAGATGCTGGAGGCGCCGACACTGAAGCTGGGGATGGAGAAGAGGCTGCTGGTGATCTGGCCATGCTCGGCGGTAATTTCGCCGAGGGAGAGCTGGCGGACGGTGTCGGCGCGAAGGACGATGGGGAGATTGCGTTTGTTGTCGAAGGTGTGCATGACCACGTCGGTGAGGACGGCGCGGTCGGTGGTGGTGTCGTAGTAGAGGCGGTTGGCCAGGAGGCGCTGCTCGGGAGGCTGATTGGGCATCGGCGCTTCCTGGCGAAGCTGCAGGTCGCGCTTCATCTTCTTGCTTTTGGGGGCGGGGGATTCGGTGAGGCGGACATCACCTTCGAGATATGCGCCGACGATGGCGTCTTCGAGTCCGTTGGCCCCCCCACTGCCGGCCTCGCGGAGATTGGTAAACGGCGTGAAGAGGACGGCGTAGTTGGCCTGCATCTGCAGAACCTCGCCGTTAACCTTCTGCTGCACGAGGAGGACATCTTTGGTGAGAACGATGACGACGCGGCCGTTGTGCACTTGGGTTTTGACGCTGCCGGCCTCGAAGTGAATGGGCTCGGACTTGGCGGGCTGGGTGGAAGGCTGGCTTGCCGGGGCGGTGGTGCTGCTGCCCAATGCCCAGGGCTGCTGAAGGAGCCAATGGGCAGCCTGCTGGCGCTCCTGAGGTGTTTGTGTCGCGAGCGGGCGCATGGCGCTGGCGAGACGATATACATCAGATTGAGAGAGATTTTCGTTGGTGCGCGTGTCGGCGGATATGCGGACCGCGCCGCGGATGAGGGCGTCGACGTAGAGGCGATCGCCGGTGCGGGAGATGGCGTTGGGCTGC
Source organism: Tepidisphaerales bacterium (assembly GCA_038222915.1). Classification (GTDB taxonomy): domain Bacteria; phylum Planctomycetota; class Phycisphaerae; order Tepidisphaerales; family Tepidisphaeraceae; genus JBBRHH01. Next base: position 6,597 of record JBBRHH010000187.1, on the reverse strand, counting down.
TCGAGATCAGCGTCGCCGATCAGGGAGATCTCGGCCTTTTGCTCGCTCAGGATGGCGTCTTTGGCGGGGGTGATCCAGATGACGGCCTGTTTGGCGGTCATGGTGGCGCGTTCGGTTTTGATGGTGACCGGGCCTTCGATCTGGACGATGCTGGTACCGGCACTGTTCCAGGTGGCAACGGACTTGCCCTGAATAATGAGATTTTCACTGGCGGCCTGGTACTGGGCCGACGCGCGGCTTGCCAGGCAGAAAATCAGCAGCAGGCATCCAGTCCTAGCGAGCAGCACCCAATGACTCCTTTTCGTTGACGGGACATCCCATGGCTACTGATGGGTTTGTTCGTGGGCGGCATTATAGAGAGGGGGGGATAAGGGGCAAGGTGTATCCGAAGTAAGATCAGCAGGAGCAAAGCGTCGTCTGAAATTCAGAATCTCAGATTCCAAAACTCACATTTGGAAAAGTGTGTGCTAACGGCCGTCGGCTTGAATTTGCTGCCAGATTTCGTCGATGGCGGCTTGGAGTTTTGGCGCGGCTTTGGCGCGTTGTTCGATCAGATATTCTCTCGCATTGCTGCCCATGACGCGGATGGATTGCCTGGCCATGCCCTGAACGATGGGATCGGGGTCGAGGAGTTTGGTGGCCTGACAGAGGGGGCGGACGCCTTCGCGGAGGGCGGCTTCTTCGGCGGCGCTGGTGAGCTTGCCGGCGGCGTCGAAGGTGAGGGTGACGCTGATGCGGCCGGCGTTGCCGCCGCCGGCGACCACGGCCTTGGCAGTGACGCGGGGATTTTTTTCGTCGCTGTTGTCGACGGCGACGGCGTCGGCGGGGATGGTGAATTGATAGAAACCGTCCTGACGCCATTCCTGGGAAATGCGCAGCCATGCCCGGGCGGCGAGTTTGAGGGTGTCGTCAGATTTGGCCGGCGGATATGCAGCCTGGAAGAAATTTTTGGCGGCCTGCGTGTCGAGCAGCGACTTGACGCTGTTGTCGGGGTTGACGACGAAGATGTTGCTGGCGCTCATTCCAGGAGGCACTTCACGGGCGACGGGGAACTGGCGGAAACGAAGCACATAGAAGACGTGTTTGGGGAAGGCCTGGCGCAGGGTTTCGTCAACGACCGGGCCGATGTTGCCGCCGGCGATGTTTTTCCCCTTGAGGTAATTGTCGAAAGAGGCGCGGGCGGCGGTGTCGGATTTTATGGTGGCCAGGAGGAGGTCGAATCGCTGCTTGACGGGCGGGGCGAGCGTTTTGTCGGCGGCGGCCTGTTCGAGGAGCGGCGTGGCTTCCTTGCCCATCTGCGCGAGCTGGGCGGCGGCGAGGACGCTGAGGCTTTCGTCGTCGGCGACGAACTGTTGGATGAGCTGCTTGATCTGATTTTGCTTTTCTTCAGCTTCCTGCGCGGGAGTGAGTGGCGTGCCACGGCCGACGCCGACGACGGGGCCAAGGATGGGGCCGCCTACGGATTTGCCGGTTTGAACGGGCTGGGTGGCGGGCTGGGCGTGGAGTGTGGTCGCGAAAGAAGCAAGAACTATGCAGAGAGCCACGTAGACGCGGTCGCGGTTGGTCATGGGACGCCTCGAGTTGATTGCACCAAAAAGTGAAAGTGATACGACCGGGGCGATGATACCCGCTGGCGAGAAGCTTGGGGATGGAAAAAACAGCTTTCCGTCCGCGCTTCGCGGTTCATCGACAACGATGCGGCAGTGGGATCTGGATGGGACTGGTGCTTGATACTTCATCGTGGACGGATGCAGCTCACACCCTGTTTGGGCATCTTGCCACAGGTAGAACTCGTGGCGATGTTGCCATACTATCGGCGCGTAAACGAGATTTCTGCGATGCGACAGTGTCGCTCATTGGACTAGTACTCAGGAGAAAAACGCATGTCGACCGAAGCCAAGTGTCCATTCAACCACGGCGCCCCGACCACCGGCACGTCGAATCGGGACTGGTGGCCGAAGCACTTGAACGTTGAGCTGCTGCACCAGCATTCATCGAGGTCCAATCCGATGGGCGCGGACTTCGACTACGCCAAAGAGTTTAAGAGCCTTGACCTGGCGGCTGTGAAGATGGATCTGGCGGCGTTGATGACCGATTCGCAGGATTGGTGGCCGGCGGATTTTGGACACTATGGTCCGTTGTTCATTCGGATGGCGTGGCATAGCGCGGGTACGTATCGCACCGGGGATGGGCGGGGCGGCGGGGGTCGCGGGCAGCAGCGATTTGCGCCGCTGAACAGTTGGCCGGACCATGTGAGCCTGGACAAGGCGCGTCGTTTGTTGTGGCCGATCAAACAGAAGTATGGGCGGAAGATTTCGTGGGCGGACCTGATGATTTTAACGGGCAACGTCGCCCTCGAGACGATGGGTTTTAAGACGTTTGGATTTGCCGGCGGTCGCGAGGACACGTGGGAACCCGATCACGATGTGTATTGGGGCGCTGAGCGCACGTGGCTGGGCGGCGACATTCGCTACGCCAACGGTTCTGAGGGCGTGGAGAAGGCCGGGGGCGTGACGGTGTCGGATGACGACGCGGATGGGAAGATTCACGACCGCAATCTGGAGAAGCCGCTGGCGGCGGTGCAGATGGGGCTGATTTATGTGAACCCCGAAGGGCCCGACGGCAATCCCGATCCTGCGAAGGCGGCTGTTGATATTCGCGAGACGTTTGGCCGAATGGCGATGAACGATGAAGAGACGGTTGCGCTGATCGCGGGCGGGCATTCGTTTGGCAAGACGCATGGCGCGGCGCCGACGTCGCATGTCGCTCCCGAGCCTGAGGCGGCCGGCGTCGAGGATCAGGGACTGGGGTGGAAGAACAGCTACGGCACGGGCAGAGGCGGCGACGCGATCACCAGCGGCCTGGAGGTGACTTGGACGACCACGCCCACGCAGTGGAGCAACAACTTCTTTGAGAATCTTCTGGGCTACGAGTGGGAACTGACCAAAAGCCCGGCCGGGGCGCAGCAGTGGAAGCCCAAAGGCGACGCCGGCGCGGGAACGGTGCCGCATGCCCACGATAAGTCGAAGCGGATTGCGCCGTCGATGCTGACGACCGACATCGCATTGCGCGTGGACCCCGCGTATGAGAAGATCTCGCGGCGATTTCTCGCCAACCCCGGCCAATTCGCCGACGCGTTTGCGCGGGCGTGGTTCAAGCTGACACACCGCGACATGGGGCCTCGCGTCCGCTATCTCGGCCCGGAGGCGCCCGCGGAAGAATTGATCTGGCAGGATCCGATTCCCGCCGTCGATCACAAGCTGATCGATGAGACCGACGCCGCCGCACTCAAGAAGAAAATCCTGGCGTCGGGCCTGACGGTTTCGCAATTGGTGTCGACGGCATGGGCGTCGGCGTCGACGTTTCGCGGTTCCGACAGGCGCGGCGGCGCCAACGGGGGGCGCATTCGCCTGGCTCCGCAGAAGGATTGGCAGGTGAACCAACCGGCGCAGTTGGCGAAGGTCATCAAAACTCTTGAAGGCATTCGAAGCGAGTTCAACGCGGGGCAGACCGGCGGCAAGAAGATATCGCTGGCTGACCTGATCGTGCTGGCGGGCAGTGCTGCGGTCGAGCAAGCGGCGAAGACGGCGGGGCACGTCGTATCGGTTGCGTTTACGCCTGGCCGGATGGACGCCTCGCCGGAACAAACAGATGTCGTTTCCGTCGGATTTCTGGAACCGGTCGCCGACGGGTTTCGCAACTACCTCAAGGCGAGGTTTGTCGTGCCGGCCGAGAGTCTGCTGATCGACAAGGCTCAATTGCTCACATTGACCGCGCCGGAGATGACTGTCCTTGTCGGCGGGCTGCGTGTGCTGAATGCCAACGAGGGCCAGTCTCAAAACGGCGTGTTCACAAAGCGGCCGGAGGCATTGACCAACGACTTCTTCGTGAACCTGCTCGACATGGGTACCGAATGGAAGGCGGTGTCGGACGACGCCAACCTGTTTGAGGGCCGCGACCGCGCCACGGGCGCGATCAAATGGACGGGAACGCGCGTGGATCTGGTGTTTGGTTCCAATTCCCAACTTCGTGCGCTAGCCGAGGTGTACGCCTGTGCGGATGCGCAGAAGAAGTTTGTAAACGACTTCGTTGCGGCGTGGGATAAGGTGATGAACCTTGATCGATTTGATCTGGCCTAAGGATTCGGTGTGGATCTGGTCGATCGGCCTGACGGCGACTACGCGTCGGCCGGTGTCAATCGGAGGCTCTTTAGCAGCTCCATGTAGGTGGGCTGAATGATGCCAGGGGAATTGGGTTGGACGATGCCGTTGGCCGGGTCCCACCAGGGGTTGCCTTCGATGATGATGGGGCCGGCGTCGGTTAAGGCGACGTCCCAGCCAATGGAGCGGAGGGGCAGGAGCAAGGCGGCGGTGCGCTTGACGAGGGCGACGGCCTCCTGGAAATGCGGGAGTTGGAAGCCAGCGATTTGGCGGCCGGTTTGGGGGTGGCGCTGGTGGGAGGTAAGGCCCAACCCCGTGGGCGATGCGCCGAGGGCGACGCCGAGGGTGCCCTGGTCGCGGTTCAGGCGCGAGACGAGGTTGCCGGTTGTTCCCCAATGAAAATTGTCGGTGAGGTTATCGCCGACGATAATTTTGAAGAGGGCGTCGAAAAATTCGCCCTGGCCTTCGGGGTTAATGTAGGTGACGAGCCGCAGCGTTTGCAGGGACTGGGTGCCGCTCAATTTCTGGAGGGCGGAATGATTCCAGAGGCGTTCCTGGATAACCAGTTTGTGGGAATTTTCGTGGGAGGCAAGCCAACGATAGAGGCCTTCGGAATCGAGGGAGAGGCCAGCACCATCGACGAATCTGCCGTCTTTGCGTGAGAAGCGGTTGAAGCCGCTGCCGTAGCAGGCGTCGGCGGGTTTGACGATGAATTCGCTGGGGAGGGTTTCGAAGAGGCGCTGCCAGTCTGCGAGGCCGCAGAGGATTTGACCCTTGGGTGTGAATCCGTTGGTTGGGCCGGTGAAGACGGCGCAGAGGGGAGGAACTGGGATGCCGAGGCCGGCGGCGTAGGAGTAGAAGACGGCTTTGTCGGTGGCGAGGCCGATGGCCCATTTGGGATTCAAGCGCATCTGGGCGCGGAGTAGGTTGCGCTTGGAGATGCGGCCCGACATGGATTCTTCGGGGATGGCGGGGTTGATCAGGCCGGTGGCGAGTAGCTCATCGACATTGAAGCCGTATTTTCTGCGCAGACGCCAGGCGTGTGCGGTGACGGCGAGGCGGCTGACGCCATATCCCCTGGCGGCGCGGCCTATCTCTTTCCACCTGCGGAGGAGACGTGCGAAGTGCGATTGTCCGATATTAACAGCCAAAGTCGGAGCCTATCTGGCGGTTTGGATTTGGGTCAAGGTCCTAAGAATTGATCGGATCCGAGAGGGGTGGGGATGAGCGTGGGAATGGGGCTGTGCGTTGAGACAGGCCCACTATTCCACCACCAGGTATCTCCGCGTTGCTTCGAGCATTCGGCTGTGATAGATCGCATTGTGAACCGGATCCCAGGCGAAATTGTCGAACCAGGAAATACGGAGCTTGTTGTTCTTGAATATTGGATTATCCGGATCCAGTTCCGATTCGAGGCCGGCGAGTGGGGCTACGATTTTCCATGTTTTGGCCCGATCATTCGTCTTTGAAAAACCTTTCGGACCGACCACCATCATCTGGTTTTCATCCTTGCCGAAAAAGGGCCCCTGCAGCGCCTCGACCGCCGTGCCCTGGATCTCCCAGGTTTTTCCTTTGTCTTTGCTTACGAGGATCCCGTCGGGGCCGGCCCAGTAGACGGCCTCCTTGAAAACCACCGCGACACGGCCGGCCGGGTTTAGCGCTGAGACTTGCTCCCAGGTCTGCCCGCCGTCCGTGCTCCGCTCGATGCCGGATTTGTCCTTGCGGTGCAACAACAATGTCTGGGCGTCAATGACGCCGAGGCCAATGCCCGAGCCGTTACGTGATTCTGTTCCGGTCGCGACCAGTTTCCAGGTCTTGCCACCGTCGGAAGATAGCATTGCCTTTCCGCCGCCGTCGTGCGCGTTGCCGAGCATCACCTGCGGATCGGCCGCGCTCCAGTCCACGGCCGCGAAATCCACGGTGCCGCCATAGGCCTTCCAGGTCTTGCCGCCGTCCAACGTCAGACCGCCGTTTCCATAGATGAGGAAACACGCCATCCGCCGGCCGTCGTTGGGATCGACGTTCAGCGACCATCCCGTCTCACACCGGCCGCGAAGCTTGCCGCCATCGATGCGTTCGTAATTTTTTCCCACATCGGAGCTGCGCCAGACTTCGCCGCTGCCGTTGAGGACGACGAAGACGGCCCCGGTCGCGCGGTCTACCGCAACGCCGGTCGTCTTCTGCTTGTCGCTCGGCACCCCTGCAAAATCTCCGACCTTCGAAGAGTTGACCAGCTTGTCCGAGACGCTGGTCCACTTGCCCTTTGCATCCGGCGTGTCGTCCGCCACGGCCCACGGTCCACAGAGGCATAGCACAGCAATCGCCGCCAACGCCGTATTTCGGCCAAGACCTTTCATGCTCCACGACTCCTGTCCATCCGCTTTCGCCTGAATCACATCCAGCCGCGCTCCTACTTCACTGTGTACGTAAACGAAAC
>JBBRHH010000186.1:0-10128 GCA_038222915.1 Tepidisphaerales bacterium | reverse complement strand
ACAGCCAACTCGGCGATGCCTGCTGGCGTGTCATGTGCCTTGCCTTCGGCCGCGCGCCGTTCCTTTTCAACAAACTCGAACACGGAGAGGAACAGGACTGGAACTACTATTTCCGCGACGTCGCGTATTTGTGCGACTGGCTACGAAAGGAAACGGAAAAACACTTCAACTGGCAGATCGTCAGTCTCAAGGGAAGCATGGACGATCTTCAGGATGCGCCCATTCTCTTGATCGGCGGATCCAAAAAGCTTGAGTTGTCGGCAGACGAACTGACCAAGCTCAAACGATATCTCGATCTGGGTGGAACGGTTCTTTTCCATCCCCATAACAACAGCCCCGAATTTAAGAAGACCGCCAAAGCCCTCATGCTCAAGCTGTACAGCAAGGAAGGCTATGAATGGCAGAAACTGCCGCCGACCGACCCGCTCTACACCGCGCACGGTAAGCCAAACGCCCGAATGCTCAGTATTCCGTTGCTTGGCATGAAAGACGGTGCGCGGAACTTCGCCATCTTCGTCGATCAGGACATCGCGGGTGCGTGGCAGTTGAAACTCGCGACCACGCAGGCCGACCTCTTCCAATTCATGCTTAATCTTCGGCTTTACGCCGCGCCCGATTATGAAGAAATGCCCGACCGTCTGCGGGCACATCCCAAGCCCGGCCCCACCACCAAGAGTGTCGTCGTCGCCCGCGTCAAACATTCCGGCCAAAGTGCTGCCTATCCACTCCTCTATGAATCCGTCGCCACGGCCGTCTCACAAAAGTCGATCGCACTGACCGTCAAGGACCAACTCGAAGCCACCCCCGCCAACTTGAAAGGCGTCAAGCTGATTCACATCACCGGCCTCTTCAAGTTTGAATTGAAGGCCGCTGAAAAGGCAGCGATCCAGGCCGCCATCAAAGACGGCGCGTTCCTCTTGATCGATCCCGCTTACGGCCAACCTGATTTCGCCGACGCTGCGCGAGCGTTGGTCACTGACCTCGGATTAGATCTGAAACCCATTAATTCAAAGACCGACCCACTCTTCGACGGCATCGACAGCGTCCACGCTAACGGAAAGATGAAAGAGCAGATGGGCTCGTCCAAAGGTTTCTTCGAACTCACATCCGGCGGCAAGCGCGCGGGACTCATGTCGGAAGTCGATATCACCGCCGCTGCAACCGGCGCTTTTGTCTACTCCAATCCAGGCATCGGAACCGCGGCGGCCAGGCAGTTGTGGGCGAATCTGGCGTTTGCCATGCTCCCGCCGCCCCCGCCCGCAACCACCCGCTCGACAACGGGCCCGACATCTGGACCCACCACGAGTCCGACCACCGGCCCGGCTACGTTGCCGGCCGGCACCGTCCCGACAACCCAGCCCAGCGTTCCTCCGACAGCACCACCGGCGGTTCCCCCGGCGGTTCCCGAAAAGCCAGCCGGTCAGTAGCATCTGAATTGAAAGGTCCGTGAAGCGCGAAACGCGAGCCAATCTTCTCTTCCTGGTCCTGTTCATTCTGATCAGCGTCCCGGGAGCGGTCATACTGGTGAAGAAGAAGATGGTTCCGGGAGCACCGTCGATGGCGATGCCGGATGCCGTCATCCAGCGCCTTCCGTACATGAGCCCTCTCGACACCCCGCCACAAATAGCCCGCATCGTTCCCTCGCAAACCAGCGCCTGGGTGGCCGCTCTCACCCGCGACAGGGCCGACGGTTCACCCGTGCTCATGCTCCAAGGCGATCACGGCCCGCAGCCACTGATGTCCGACGACCATCTCCTGCAGGTCACATCCATCAAGGCCACCCCCCAAACCCGCACCATTTCCATGATCCTCTGGGACCCGCATCTGCCGGCCGACACAAATGCCGGCAAGCTCACCTTCAGTGCCATTACGTCGCAAGGTGCACTCTGCGGGCAAATCCTGCAGTCCGAGAAGCTGCCTGTGCCAGTGCCGATAATCCGTGAACTCTCCAACGCCGGGCTCATTCAGCCGCCCAGCCATGTTCTCTGGATCGTCGCCGAAATTGGTGTTAATCAATTGCAGGAAAGTGGCTTACGTTGGGTCGTCCGTGTTGCGGATGGGGCAAATACTTCCGCCCATTCGGTCACACTTCCTGCCGACCACGACTCGCAATGAAATGCGAAGGGACGACGAGGCAGCGGTATAATACTTGCATCATTCTAATCCATCGGAGGATATTCTCTCATGGCAACCATTGTCCCAATTCATGGCGGAAATACTCGCAGCGATAGCCTCGACCGTAAGTCGGCCCTGCAGAAGGCGTGGGTGAGTTGGATCGCGATGCTCAGCACGCCGTTCCTCTTCTTCCTTTTCGTATGCTGGAGTTTGATGGCAGACGGTGGCGCACCCCGCGATCTGCATCGTGGCCAGACTTGGTTCATCATGTCGATGGCGTATATGGCCATCGCAGTTCCGCTCGCCTTCTTCTGGCGAAGCCACTACTTCAAAGCCTACTGGCGCGGCGACGTCGTTCCGCCCCGCGCATACCTCGTCGGCATGCTCACCCTCTGGATTACCATGGAAATCGGCGGCCTTCTCAGCCTCGTTGGCTGCCTCGTGAGTCATTCGCTCCTCCCAAATCTCCTCCCCGCCCTCGTTGCTTTTGTGCTCTTCGTCCCCCTCTGGCCCAGCGGACGGGCGATGACAAATCACGGCGGCAATGCCGACGATCCTGAAAGGTACGAAGAACCACGATAGAATATCCATCGACGCCGCCGAGCTTTTTCGCCGGCCTCCACTGGATCTGTCTTCGTGATTGAAGTTTCTCCCCGACCCACATTCGCCGCGCTTGTTTCCGAAGTACAAGAGCCGCAGATCGTCCTTGCGGCCCTGGGCCGTATGCGCTGGCTCGCGGTCGTCGGTCAGATTCTCGCAACCGCGGTCGCAGTAGGGGGTCTGAAGCTTCGCCTGCCGCTCACGCCCATCGCGGCTGTCATCCTCATCACCGCACTCTCCAACGCCATGCTGGTTACGGGGATGAAGATCAGCCGGCCACCTGCCTGGCTCATTCAGGTCGTCCTGCTTCTGGATGTGCTGCTGCTCACAACTCTGCTCTATCTCACCGGCGGCCCGCAAAATCCATTCGCCGCGTTATACCTCGTCCACGTCGCGATGGCCGTCATCGTGCTCGGTGCTGCCTGGTCATGGGCCGTCGTGGGCGCGGTCGCCATCTGCTACGGCCTGCTCCTGCGATACCACCTCCCACTCAGCGGCACACTTCCACACTGGGCTACCGTGATTGGGAGCTGGATCGCCCTCGCGCTCGTCTCGGTATTAATCGCCGGCTTCATCGGCCGGGTCACCCGCTCGCTCCGCCAGCGCGAACATGAGCTCGCCATCCTCCGCGATCACGCCGCGAAAAATGAACAACTCGCCGCACTCACAACCCTCGCCGCCGGCGCAGCCCACGAGCTCAACACGCCCCTGGGCACCATCGCCGTCGTTGCCCGCGAGCTCGAGCTCAGTTGCAACTCCGCCGGCGGCAGCGACTCCGTCATCGACGATGCCCAGCTCATCCGCCGTGAAGTCGATCGTTGCCGCCAGATTCTCAACCGCATGCGGCTCGACCTCGGCGAAGAACACTCCCAGCGCAGCACCGCCCAGCTCGACGAACTCGTCGCCCACCTTCGCGAAAGTCTCAGCGATACCGATCGCGACCGTCTCCGAATCAACTGTCCGTCCGACATCAAGAGTGTCCGCGCCCCATCCCGCGCCCTCGAGCAGGCGCTCCTGGTCCTGGTCCGAAACGCCTTCGACGCATCTCCTCCGAACGCCCACGTCGCGCTCGACGTAACCCGCCAGCAAGGCCACATCCGATTTGACATTCGCGACCGCGGCTGTGGAATGTCCGACGATCTCCTCCGCCGCGCCGGCGAGCCGTTCTTCACTACCAAGGAGCCGGGCAAGGGAATGGGTCTGGGCCTCTTCCTCGTCCGGCTCGTCGCCGAGCGTTGCGGTGCGGCCTTCTCGCTGAATTCCCGGCTCGGCGAAGGAACAACATGTGTCTTCGAACTACCGGAGGCCAACTGACCATGTCCACGAATCCCACCAAGCCCACCAGTTTCCTGGTCGTTGACGACGATCACATTTTCCGCGAACGCCTTGTAAAGGCCTTCGGCGTCCGCGGCCTCGAAGCCCACGGCGCAGGCTCCGCCGACGAAGCCCTCCGCATCGCGCAGCGTGTCAACCCGCAGGCCGCCATCGTCGATCTCCGTATGCCCGGCAGTTCCGGCCTCGATCTCGTCAAAGATCTCATGGCCCGCCACCCCAAAATGCAGATCGCCATCCTTACCGGCTACGGCAGCATCACCACTGCCGTCGACGCCGTCCGCAGCGGCGCAATCAACTATCTCCAGAAGCCCCTCGACGCCGACCAGATCCTCGCCGCCTTCGACCGCGACCACGAAACCGCCGCCGCCGAAACAGCAATGCCAGACGCAACGCCTTCCCTCGCCCGCGTCGAATACGAGCATATCCAGCGCGTCCTGGCCGACTGCGAAGGAAACATTTCCCTCACCGCCCGCCGCCTGGGTTTGCATCGGCGCTCACTTCAGAGGAAACTCGGGAAATTGCCCCCTTTGGAGTAGGAAACCCTAACCGAGCGTTCATGATGAAATTAGCCGCCTTCTGTATCGCGCTGCTTTGCGCCTTCCAGTCCACCTTCGCTGCCAATCCGCAATGCCTTAACCTCCCCGGCAAGGATGGCCCGGGCAAAGGCAAAAACGTCGTGCTTGTCGGGGCCGCCAACGAATACAACCCCGAACTCGCCCTCCCGCTCCTCGCCCACATCCTTTCCGAGCGCCACGGCTTCAATTGCACCGTCTGCTTCTCCCTTGATAAAAGTGGCGAGTTCGACACCAACGTAAATGACAACATCCCAGGCCTCGAAGCCCTCGACAACGCCGACCTGCTCATCATCCTCTGCCGCTTTCAAAGAATCCCAGACGAGCAGATGAAGCACGTTGTCGACTACCTCGAAGCCGGGAAGCCCGTCATCGGCCTCCGCACCGCCACCCATTCGTTCGACTTTCCCGGCAACAGCAAAACCTCCTACGCAAAATACACCTGGACCAGCAAAGAGCCCGGCTTCGAAGGCGGCTTTGGCCGCGTCGTTCTCGGCGAAACCTGGATCACCCACCACGCCCCCAACGGCAGCACCAGCACCAGGGCCCTCATCGTGAAGAGCACGGTTGAAAGCCCCATCCTTCGCGGAATCGGCGACGGTGAGATCTGGGCCAGCACCGGCGTGTACGGGATTCGCCTGCCGCTTCCCGAATCCTGTACGACACTTCTCCTGGGTCAGGTCCTCGACGGCCCGCACCCGACCGACAAGCCCAAGGAAGGCAAACTCAACGAACCGATGATGCCCGTCGCCTGGTCCAAGACCTATTCCGTCGTCGAAGGCAAGACAGGCCGGGCCTTCACCACCACGATGGGAAGCGGCGCCGATCTCGAGAAGAGCGAGGCCCTCCGCCGCCTCCTCGTCAACGCCGCCTACTGGGCAACCGGCCTTGAAGACAAAATCCCCGCCAAAGCCGACGTCGACTTGGTCCCCAACGTCAAGACGATGAAAAAAGGTCTGAAACCCGCCGACATTCAGCCGTAAACCAATGCAGTTCCAGCGTCTGAAGCCAAACGACCACCTGCTCTTCGAGCAGGCTTACCAACTCTGCGCCCAGAACATCGATCCCGCCGAACAAAAATCCCGGCGGCAGTTTGAGCAGATGTTCGCCGCGTCCGACTACCAGTTCATTGCGACAATTGATGCTGATCAGCTCATCGGTGTTGCCATATTGTTCCTTCCACCCCGCGACCGCTTCTGTCTACTCGAATATCTGGTCGTTCAACCCCGCCGCCAATCGAGCGGGATCGGAGCCGCGCTCGTACAAGCTTGCATTCAATCCTCCGACAACCTCCCGATCCTCGCCGAAGTTGACTCCGACGACCCCTCCGCCCGCGACATCGACGCCCGCCGCCGTCGAATCCGCTTCTATCGACGCATGGGTTTCCGCCGTGTCGCCAATTTTTCATATATCCTGCCCCTTTCCACCCCAGGCCTTCCAATGGACCTCTCTGTTCTCCTTCCCGCGCGTGCCGATCCGCTCACCAAAAGCGCCCTACAACATTGGCTAAAAACGATTTACGAAAAGGCTTACGCCTGCTCGCCCGCAGACCCAAGAATCGCTCAGATGACAGAACAACTACCAGATGCATTACACTGGGATTGACGCAGGTCGTAGGGTATTTGGCATCGCCTTTCTAAGCACTCTTGACAATCTCCACAATTGATCGAAGTTGGTTTAAAAGTCCGATAAAGCTTACACGGACGCGTACCGGGTCTTGGCGGATCCCGTTCGAAACATCTATTTTTTAGGAGTTCCTGAAAGTGGCAGCGAAGATTCCATTGTCGCGTGTCTACCAGAGCGAGGTCATCGACCGCCGCATTCTGGACGTCGTAAAAGGCGGCAACTATATCCTTGGCCCGGAGTGCAAGGCGTTCGAAAAAGAGCTCGCCGAATACTTTGGCGTCCCCCACGTCGTGCTGTCCTCCTCCTGGACTGCCGCCGTCCATCTCCTTCACATCGCCCAGAACCTGAAGCCCGGCGACGAGGTCCTTGTCCCTTCCCTCACCGCGTTCCCCAGCATCGAGCCCATGATCCATGTGGGCGCAAAACCGATCTTCTGCGACATCGACGACACTTACACCATCGATCCCCAGGACGCTAAAAAGAAGATCACCAAAAAAACTGTCGGCATTCTCCCCGTCCACCTGTACGGCCGCCCCGCAAACCTCGACGCCTTCAAAAAACTCGCCGCCGATCACAACCTCTGGATCATCGAAGACTGCGCCCAATCCCACGGAGCACGCTACAAGGACCGCCGCGCCGGCGGCCTCACCGAACACGCCGCCTTCAGTTTCTATCCCTCCAAAAATCTCACCGTCTACGGCGACGGCGGCGCAATCGCCACCCACGATCCCGAGATCGCCCGCAAAGTCACCATGCTCCGCAACCACGGCCGCAAGGACAAATATCTCCACGAAAAAGTCGGCTTCAATCTCCGCTTCAACGAGATCCAGGCCGCCGTCGGACGAGAGCAGCTCAAGGTGCTCGATGAGCTCAACAACGGCCGCCGCCGCGCCGCCGAGTGGTATCGCCGCGAGCTCGCCGGCGTCAACGGCGTCATCCTCCCGCCTTCCGACAACGCCTCCGAAACGTACAGCGTCTACCACATGTTCGTCATCCGCCTCGACAACCACGACATCCGCGAAAGCCTCGCCCGCCATCTGAAGGAAAAGGGCATCGAAACCGGCGTCCATTATCCCGTCCCCAATCACCAGCAGCCCGCCATCATCGATCTCTACGGCCCCGCCCCCATCCTTCCGCGCACCGAAGAGTACGTGAAAAAGATCCTCAGCCTCCCCATGTTCCCCGCCCTGGAAGAAGGCGAAGTGAAACTGGTGGCCGACACGATCAAGGCATTTCTGAAAAATTAATCCAAATTATTTTTTACCCAACGATGGTCATCCAATCTTCACTTTCAGGTTGCCTCGCCTTCACGGCCACCCGCGCAGAATACGGGTGGTTGGCTTTTGGCATGCTCGGAAACCTCATTTTCGGCAGCCGCTTTTTCATCCAATGGCTTTACAGCGAGAAACATAAGGAAAGCAAAGTGCCAACCATCTTCTGGTGGATCAGCATCGCCGGCACATGCGTCCTCTTTACCTATTTTATGCACAAGCGCGAATGGGTCGCCCTCTGGGGCAACGGCCCGCAGCTCATCCCCTACACCCGCAACCTGATGCTGATCTATCGGAAGAAGAAACAAGACCCGACGGCCTTTGAATCGCTCAATCGCGAGACGCCGGATGAACGGGCACTTGCCGCCGCAACGCACCCGGATCTTTGAACTGCTTCACCTTTTACTCTGACGATTTTGCCATGAAAATGAACTCCCAAGGCGTCGACCTAACCCCCGTACTGGCTCTCAGCATCTGCGTCCCCGTGTACGAGGAGGCCGAGAACCTCCCCCTCCTGCACGCCGCGGTTGCAAAAGTCTTCGACGCCAACAACATCGAAGGCGAGCTCATACTGGTTGACGATGGCAGCAAGGACAATTCGTGGCAGGTTATCCAGTCGCTCGTCGAAAAAGACCCCCGCGTCCGCGGCCTTAAGTTCAAACAAAACTGTGGCGAAACCGCCGCCTCCGACGCCGGCCTGCGTGCCGCCCGCGGCGTCTACGTCATGACCATGGACGCCGATCTCCAGAACGACCCCGCCGACATCCCCGCATTCCTCTCGGCCCTCTCCAGCGGCGTCGACTGTGTCTGCGGCACCCGAGTCGCCACACGTGGTCAGGGCGACAATTTCGTCAAAGTCATCTCCTCGCGCATTGCCAACTGGGTCCGCAACAAATTATCCGAAGAACAAATCTCCGACGCCGGCTGCACCTACCGCGCCTTCAAGCGTGAATGCGTCTCCAAACTAAAACTCTATCGCGGCCTCCACCGCTTCATCCCCACGCTTCTCAAAATGGAAGGGTTCACCGTCACCGAAATCCCCGTAACCAACAATCCCCGCCTCCATGGCGAATCCAAGTACGGCGTCTGGAATCGCCTCTTCAAAAGCTTCCGCGACCTGCTCGCCATCCGCTGGATGAAATCCCGCCTGCTCGCCTACAGCGTCGAAACGGAGCTCAACAACACCGCCCAACTCCCAACGCTCCAATCCAAGCGCGCCTCATGACGGCACCAATAGCGGCATGAACGCCTTCGCCAGCGCGAAAAGCGTAAAGAAACCCACAACATCGGTCACCGTCGTCGCAAAAATTGTCGCCGACTGCGCCGGATCAAATCCGAGTCGCTTCATGACAAACGGAATCGCCGCGCCGCTGGTCGTCGCAAGTGCATGGTTGATCAAGAGCGCCAGCGCAATCACAAGGCCGAACATCAGGCTGTGCATCCAGCCCATCGAGTTGTGTTGCCAGAAAAACGCGATCACCGCCGTCGTCGCACCCACCGAAAGGCCGGTGAGCAATCCAATGATGCTCTCGCGATAAATGACATACCACAGTAGCTTTCGGTCCACCTTGCCAATCGCCAGGCCGCGAATCGAAACCGACATCGCCTGCGCGCTCGCGTTGCCGCCCATTCCGGCCACGACCGGCATATAAATCGCCAGCGCCGTCAGCTTCGCCAGTGTCCCGTCAAACATCGCGATCACCAGTCCCGCCATGATCTCCGTGGCCAGATTCACCTCCAGCCACCACACCCGCTTCTTAAAGCTGTACTGCCACGGACTGTTGAGCCTTTCTTCAGCACCGGCGCCGAACAGCTTCTGCACATCTTCCGTCGCCTCGTCCTCCAGCACATCCACCACGTCATCGACCGTGATGATGCCCAGCAGCCGGTTCTGGTCGTCCACGACCGGCATCGCCAGATAGTTGTATTTCCGGAACAGGTTCGCCACTTCCTCCTGATCCATCGTCGCCGGCACCCGGCTGACATTCGCGTGCATGATCTGGGCCAACTGCTTCTGCGGATTGGCCAGGATCAAGTCACGCATCGACAGCACGCCCACAAGGTGCCCGCGCTTGTCGACAACGTACACATAAAACATCTGCTCCAGCTCTTCATTGATCCGGCGCAGTTCCCCGATCGCCTGCTCGATGGTGAGATCTTCCTGCAGCGACGTCACCTGCGGCGTCATGATGCCGCCGGCCGTATCCGGCGGGTACTGCTCGAGCAGCCGCGTCTCGGCCGCGTCGTCCGCCGTCATCTCATTCAGCAGCTCATCATGCAACGGCTTGCGAACATGCTCCAGCACGTCGACGCGGTCGTCCGGGTCCATCGCCGCCAACACCATGGAAGCCTCGGGCGGCTCCATCGCGTTGATGATGGTCGCGGCCTGCTCCGCATCCATCTCCGAAATCACCCGCGCGGCCGTCTCCGGATCCAGATACTCCGCAACGTCCGCCGCCAGTTCCGTCGGCAATCGCTGCAGCGTCGCGGCGCCGTCGGCCGGGCGAATCTCCTCACTCTGCCGGGCAATATCGCGCGGCGCGTCCGGCTTGGACGCCACGTCAACGGCGACTTCGTCGTCTTCCGGCGAATTTTCTGGATCTTCAATC
>JBBRHH010000185.1:0-10148 GCA_038222915.1 Tepidisphaerales bacterium | reverse complement strand
TCCCACCAATGGGCAGCATTTCGCGCTCTGGGTGGATGATCTGCGGCTGGCGGCCAGGCATTTAGAGGCGGCCGGGTATTCGCCGGCGTGGGAGAAGAAATATTCGATCGTGGGAATTGACCGGTTTTTTGTGCGCGATCCGGAGGGGAATCGGGTGGAGGTGATGGGAAAACCGGTAATCAGGGTAATCAGGGATGGAAATTGAGCAGCAGGGGGACCAGCCACCAGAAAAAAGCCAGCATGAGCAGGGCGACGATGAGATAAACCCACCAGGGTTTGCCGGATTGCACGCGTTGGCGGTCGTGGAGGTGATGGCCGCAATAGGGGCAGCGATCGGCGTGTTCGTAGACTTCCCTGCGGCATTCGGGGCAGGGATGGGTGTCTTCCTCCTCGGATTCGTCGATGTCGTGCTCGTCGGGAGCCTCGGGATCGGCGTCATCTTCGTCGTCCTCGTCTTCATAACGTTGCACGGGCATCTGATCATCTTAACGGGACAGAAGGGAGAGGAAAGGAAAAGGGCTACCAACATTGTGCGTTGGCGGGGATATTCTAGAATGTCGCCGGAAAACGTATTTGCCGTGGAGTTGAAAGGACTGGAATATGCGGTGGTGCCTTTGCATCATGGCCATGCTCCTGATTACAGGAACCGTGTGCCGGGGGGATGAACAACCCAATTACGAGCAGTTGAAGAAGCTGTATGACGATGCGCTTAAATCGCTGGAGAACGCGCAGAACTCAAAGAACCAGCTTTCGCAGGAGAATGAGAAGCTGAAGGGGAACGTTGCGGAACTGGGCAAGCAGTTGGCCGACGCGCGCTCGCAGGTGGACAAACTGCGGGAAGAGCAGGCCCAGTGGGCGGAAAAGAGTTACTTTTACCGTTCGTATTATGCCGCATGGAAGACGTTTATCGGGCGATATCCGAAGTTACAGGTGCACTGGGAGTTGTATCTGGATGGGAAGCCGGACCCTGCAACGGATCGGGATCTGTGGATGGATATGGACTGGCCATTGCCGCGGAATGGGTAACGCGGTTGCTTCACGCTCCTGCGTGGCCTGATTCTTAGCGACGACAAGAAAAAATGCTGTCGGGCCAACTCCGGTGCACGTCAAACCATGCAGCGGATCAAGCAGCGTTTTCGCGGGCCTCGGGGTTTGGACTTGGGGCGGTGGGGGCCGGCTCGGGGGCCGCGGCAACCGGTGGTTGTGCGGGTGCGACCGGTTTCTTGATCATGCCGGTTACACGGCGTTTGATACCTTTCAGCTTGCGATACGCCGGCAGCCCAAGCTTGATCTGCCATGGCAAGGCCGGTGGGGGCTGATTGGGAAGGAGGGCGACAGGCTGATTGATGAGCCGTGCCACCTCCACCTCGTACTTCCATTGCGGAATCCATTCGACGCCGAAATTGACTTCGTGGTCGGGAACGGTGCACCAGTCGACCATCTCAAAGCCGCGCTCCTTCATGTAAATCTGGCCTTGGCCGAAGCACGCCTTCGACGCGTTGGAGACGCGGTGGAAGGCCGATTCGATGTTGATGAAGCCGCCGAGCTGGTAGCCCCAGAGGCCGCCGGCGAGTGCGCCGTCGGTCCAGGCTTCGATGCTGTAGGCGTAGCCCATCTTGTGGAGCTTGATGGAGCCGGCGATCAGCTCGTCGGTGATCCAGGTGTTGCCGCCGCGCTTTTGAATGGTGGCGCGGGCGTTGTCGCCGCAGCCGCGGACGACTTCCTCGAAGGAGGTGTTGTAGCGGATCTCCCACTTGGGATTGAAGACGCGCGAGCGGTGTTTGGAAGGGATGGCGAGTTTGCTGAGATATTGGACGCCCCGATGGGTGTAGCGAATCCAGGCGGGCGGGCCTTTTTCGTCATCGACGAAGCCGGGCATGCAGCCGATGGCGGTGGCCCAGAGGGCTCGAATCGGATCAGCGTTGATGAGGCAGGAGACGGTTTTCATGGGTTCGAATCCGAATAGACCGGGGCAACGGCGCATCCTTGAGGCGGACCCGGCGGCGGTTCACTATATCGCGCCGCCGCGATGGGGGAAGGCCGGGTTTCTTAGGAATAGATCGGCGCAGGGTGCGGCTGGCTTGGGGACTGTCGTTATCGGACTTGCGGTTGAGGGCGATGTGCTTACGTCGGAATCGGCCCCGCGATAGAATGGCCGGTCCGATCACACGAGATGCCGGCCTCGATGGAATAGTGGCCGTCGCGGTTTTCCCAGCAGGTGATACGTTCGGGCTTGCCGAAGCGTGCTTTGATTTCTTCAAAGTGCAGCGGGCTTTTGAATATCACCGCGAGGGCGCATCGGCTGTACATGTCGACGTCGACGCGCTCGATGACGTTTCCGGCGTCAAGCTCCAGCCGAAAAACGCCACGCAAACTCGGGCTCAATCGCGCTTCGAGGTCGTCTGGGATTGCGGTGCTCATGTCACACCCGCTCGGCGGCCACGAGGTCCTCCAGCGTCTCGCGCCGGCGGATGATCTTGTAGCTGGAACCGTCCACCAGGACTTCCGGTGCACGCGGCCGATTGTTGTAGTTGCTGCTCATGGCAAAGCCATAAGCGCCGGCAGTAAAGACGGCGAGCAAATCACCCCGCTTGGTCTGGGGAAGCAGCCGGCCTTTGGCGAGATAGTCGCCGCTTTCACAGATCGGGCCCACCACGTCGACGACTTCGCCGTTCACCGCATCAATGGTTTTGTTGCGAGCGCCGGGGAGGTTGCCGGCGTCGGGGCGGGTTGGCCAGATATGGTGGTAGGATTCGTAGAGGGTGGGCCGGATCAGGTCGTTCATGCCGGCGTCGATGATGACAAATTTCTTTTCGCCGCCCTGTTTGCGGTAGAGCACGCGGGTCAGCAGGATGCCGGCATTGCCGGCGATGTATCGGCCGGGTTCGAGTGCGATGTGATACGGCTTGTTCTGGATGAGGGGGATCAGCGCCTTGGCGTGCTCGGTGACCGGAAGCGCCTGATCGGGGCGCTCGTAGTTGACAGCGAAACCGCCGCCCATGTCGAACCACTCGATCTTGTGCCCGCGCTCGGTGAGGCGTTCGATGAGCGCCGTGATCTTCGTAACGGCGTCGACGTAGGGCTGAATCTCGTAAACCGGGGATCCGATGTGAATATGAACGCCGGCGATGCGGAGATTTTTCAGGTTGCGATATTGCTCGAAAACGCGCTCGGCCCGTTCAATATCGACGCCAAACTTGGTTTCCTTCTTGCCGGTGGTCGTCTTGGCGTGGGTTTTGGGGTCGACGTCGGGGTTGATGCGGATCGCGCCGACGGCCTGCTTGTTGATCGAGGCCGCGACGCGGTCGATGTTTTCGATCTCTGCCTCGGACTCCAGGTTAAACGCCGCGATGCCGGCATTGATCCCGTCGGCGATTTCCTGGTCGGTTTTGCCGACGCCGGCGTAGATGATCTTTTTCGGATCACCGCCGGACTGCAGGGCCCGGTAAAGCTCGCCGCCGCTGGTCACGTCGAAGCCGCACCCTTCGGCCGCGAGGAGCTTGCAGATGTTGATGTTGCCGCAGCTTTTGATGGAGTAGCAGACGGTGGCGTTCACGGGTTTAAAGGCCGCCGCGATCTGCCGGTAATGGTGAAGAAAAGTGGCCTTGGAATAGACGTATGCGGGCGTTCCCACTTCGCGGGCGATCTTTTCGGCCGGCACGTCTTCGCAGTAAAGCTCGTTGTCTTTATAGGTGAAAAAGTCCATGACAGAAGAAGTTCCTGTTTCTTAGTTCCTGGTTCGAGCAGCCCGTGGCAAAAGTCGCGCGGGCCAATCTTGCGTCTTTGTCGCGGGCTCTTCGTTGCCGAAATTCCGCGTATTTCCTTCCAATACTCGATCATTTCGTCGCCTCGATCCCGCAACAAATCCGCGGCGCTTGGCCGCGCGGGACTTTCACCACGGGCTGCTAGATTGCTGGAACAACGCGGATTCTAGCGGCGGGTAACGTGAATGGCGAATGATTCAAACCCCCCTTGCGCGGAAGAGTGGTTCATGAAAACTCAGTTGAAATTGGCTCTGCTGTCACTCTGTTTTGTTGCGTCGTGCGGAGCGGCCGAGTCCGATCCGTATGAAGCGTACGTAAAGACCTCGAAAGACTTTCAGACGGTGAAGCAGGACAAGGCGTGGTGTTATAAGGCGTTTCCTTCGTGGACGTACATGCCGTGGACCTTTCAGTGGACAATCGGGTACACCGAAGCATCGGGGAAGTGGTCAGTGGAGCACGGCTACAACGGAGCGTTCACGGATCATGGCGGCACCGATGCAAACGGCTCGAAAACCGGCCGCATCGACTGGATCAATGAATTCAAACTCCACTTTTACAACGATCACACGGCCGGGAAGGGTGATCTGCACCAGTGGGATCAGTTTCCAAAAGGCGAGGCGAACAAGATCCACGGCAACGGCGTGCGCAGCCGGCCGGTCAACGCCGCGATGGAAACCAGACTCAAAGAGACGATGCGGAAGACGATTGAGAACATTAAGTCGTCTCCATATCGCTCGGCCTATGCACTGGACGACGAAATTTCCTGGGGCCACTTCGTTCATCCGACCATGTGGTGTGTGACGGACGACAAGGAGGCCTATCAAAAGTGGCTGAAGGAAATTTACGGGTCGGCCGCCCCGGAGCGGACCAATTGGATCACCTACAACGACGTTCAACCCAAGCTGCGAAGCTGGACGATCGGAACGTTCGACGCCAGCCAGTTGATGGATCAGTGGAGTTTTAACGATTCGTACTGGAACAACTTTCTGGGTGAACTGGTCACCTATGGGAACACCGTTGACCCCGCCACGCCGATCGGCTTTGTCGGCGGGCAGGCGCCCAATGCATTCGGCGGTTACGACTACGCCAAGCTGATGCGCAAGGTGCAGTATCTGGAGGCGTACAACATCGCCGGGGCGCAGGCGATCGTGCGTTCGTTCAATCCACACAACGCGATCCCGGCCGTGACAACGCATTTTCACAAGGATTCGGCCGACGATATCTGGCAGACCTGGTATTACCTTTCGCATGGCAATCGCGGCTTTATCGGCTGGGTGAATGGCTGGTTTGACAAGGACCAGCCCAAGGCGTGGCACGATGAAGTCGCCCCGACGTATCTTGAAGCGGCCAACAAGATCGGGCCGCTGATGGCCGGGGCGGAATGGGTGCATGACGGTGTGGGGATCTACTACAATCACGCTTCAATCCAGCTAGGGTGGATACTGGACGCCGAAGCGCACGGAAAAACGTGGACCAACCGCAATGGGGATGACAGGCTGGGCGGATCGCACCATGTGCGCCACGCGTGGGAGAACATGCTGCGGGATTCGGGATTGCAGTACAACTTCGTGAGCTACGCCGACGTGATTCAGAAGGGCGTTCCCAGCGAATACAAAGTCCTGATCCTCCCGGCCTGCATCTGTCTTTCGGATGTCGAGGCGAAGCAGATCAAAGCGTTCTGCAACAACGGCGGAACCGTCATCGCGGATTACATGCCCGGGCTTTGGGACCAGCACGGCAAAGGGCGAGCCGAAGGCGGCGCGCTGGACGATCTATTTGGCGTGAAGCACGATCCAAAGATGAAGGCCGACGATCTTTTTGGCGGGAAACTCTGGTGCGAGGTTAACCAGGACAACAATTTCGGCTGGAAGACCTACGACGAGTTTCTGACCAAGGGAAACACCTGCATCAAGGATGCGTCGGGATACAACAAGGCCGTGCGAAACATGGATGTGGTGAAGGTGAACAAGGTGGGCAAAGGCACGGCGGTGCTGATGAATTTATCGCCGCAGTGGTACAACGCGTATCGCGCCCAGAGCTTCGAGGCGGCCGCCAAGCGGGACGTGTTCATCAGCCATCTGACAACGGCTGGCGCGAAGCGCTGGGTGGAGTTGAAAGGCGCCGGCGCCAAGGAACATGGCAACGAGATCACCTACTGGCAGAAGGAAGGCCGGACGATTGTGTCGGTCTGTCTGAATCCGGAGATATCGGTTTCGTCGGCCGGCGGCGGCAATTCGGTTGGCTTGAAGAGCGATGTTCTTCCGATCACGCTGCATTTCGCGACGCCGGTGAGCGACGTGCGGGACGAGCGAACCGGCAAGGCCCTTGGGGCCGGGCAGGATTTTAAGTTTGACTGGACAATGAATCAGGCGGTGGTGGTTTCGGTGAAGCGCGGGGCGTGAATGGTGCAACATACGCTGAGCGAATATTATCGACTGGAGGAGCAGTCGCCGTCCAAAAGCGACTACTACGAGGGCGAGATACTTGCCACGGCAGGCGGCACGATGCGCCACAGCCTGATCTCGACGAACATTACGGCTGAGCTTCGACAACGATTGCGCGGCAAGCCTTGCACGGCATTCGAATCAAATTTGCGCCTGGGAATAAAGGGTTCGACTCTTCGAACGTATCCCGATGCAAATGTGTATTGCCAACCCTTCGAAACGGCGGATGACGATCCCAGTGGGCTGACGTTCACAAATCCGGTCGTGCTCTTCGAGGTATTGTCCCCATCAACGGAAGCATACGACCGGGGGACAAAGGCACAGAGCTATCGGTTGATCGATTCGCTGAGGGCGTATGTGCTTGTTTCGCAACGCGCCCCTCATCTGGAAATATATGAACGTGACAATGACGGAATGTGGAAACTGCGAGACTTGCGCGGCTTGGATGAGACGCTGAAACTTCCCGCCATTGGGGTTGAAATTCCGATCGCCGAGATTTACCAGGGCGTCGACTTTTCGAAAGTGTAAAGCCTGGTTCTTAGCCTCCCGCCTTACCCAGCACGAACGACAACAGCAGGAGCACCAAGACGACCGTTGTGATCAATACAAACACGCGATCCTTCTGATAGATGAACGCAACGATCGAGACGGCCACCCGCAGCACCGGCGTGGCGATCAGGATGAGCAGCCCGAGCAGCACCATCGACCGGCCCTGGAACGATTTCAGACCATTCACCAGCTCGGGGATTGAGCTGGGAAAGGCCGCGCCGGGCGTGGTCAGGCGGTTCAATTCCGTGTGCGAGGTGAGATAGTCGGGGTGGCGGATAAAGCTGACGACGGTTCCGATCACAATGACCGCGAGGCTGGTGACGACGCCGGTCCTCAGCAGGTTGCTGATGATGATCTCCACCTTGTGGACGCTCTTCATCCGATCTTCGTTTGATCCGTCGATCATGCGAACCGCACTCCCTTCCAGAGCATCTGCACCGAAACCCAGAGCAGCACGATGACGAACAGCACGCGGATGTTCTTGCTCTGAATTTTTCCCAGAAAGTGTGAGCCCGCCACCGCACCGATCACCACGCCCGCCGCGACGGGGGCGGCCACGAACGGATCGATATCGCCCCGCGCGAAATAAACCCCGGCGCTGGCGGCGGCGGTGACGCCGATCATGAAATTACTGGTGGCCGTCGACACTTTGATCGGGAGGCGCATCGCCAGATCCATCGCCGGCACTTTCAGCGCGCCTGAGCCGATGCCAAGCAGGCCGCTGACGACGCCGGCGATGTACATCAGGACGAAGCCGAGCGGCGTATGGGTGACGCGGTAGGGGGTTTCCTGCTCCGTCGCCTGATCGAAATAGGAATCGTGAAGCTTTAGTCGATCGGCAAGCCAATCGCCGGGCAGCTCGGCCTGTGGCGCATCGTGGCGTTTGCGGAACATGGCGATGGAGGAGTAGGCGAGGACGAGGCCGAAGATGATATAGAGCCATCGGCCGCCGATGACTCCGGCGAGAAATGCGCCGCTGAGTGCCCCAAGGGTCGTGGCGATCTCCAGCACCATGGCGACTCGGAGGTTGGTCAATCGCTCGCGCACATACGCGGCAGCCGCCCCACTGGAGGTCGCAATCACAGAGACGATCGATGCGCCAATCGCGTAGCGAATATCAATATGCAGCAGGAGTGTTAGCACCGGCACAACGATGATGCCGCCGCCGAGCCCGAGCAGCGAGCCCAGAACGCCGGCCACGATCGAAATCGCAAAGGTGAGGAGCGTAAAGACCAGCGGCGTCATGTTTACAAAAATCGCACCGCAGCCTATTTCTGCTTCGTGGTCGGTTTCTTCCCGGTCAGGCCGCCCAGCAGATCGCCCGCGCCGCCACCGATAATCTTGCCGGCTTCGCCGCCGACTTTCTTGTCCAATTCACCGGTGAGCTTGTCGGTCACGCCGCCCAGCGCCGCGCTCGCGACGGCCTTCATGATGGCGTCGGGATCGATGCCCCCCAGGCTCGGTGAGTCTAGTGGGCCGGTCACGCTGAACTTGATCGGCAGCACTTTCAGCTTCTGTCCTGCGACGGCGGTGTTGTTGAGCGTCACGTTCAGCGGAAGATTTACGCCGGCCGGGGCCCAGGTTCCGTTGGTTTCGAAGTCGATCGTCCCGCCTTTCAGGACGTTCCCGCCACCGAGCAGATTTTTGGCGAAGGAATCGGCACTGAGATTCGCATACTTCAGGTTTACCGCGTTTATGCCGCCCTTGGATGTCGAGCCTGCGAGCGAAATCAGCAGGTCGAGCGTCTTCTTGCTGGTGTTGATCGTAATCGAGGGAACGTCGGGAATGAGGTTCGGATCGGTGGAAAGATTCTCTGCCACAAGATCGACGGTTTCATCTTTTCCAAAATAAGGAACGCGCATTTTGAGGACCTTCAGATCCTTGAGCAGAAATCGAGGCGCGCCTTCCACGAGATGCGATGCCTGAACATGGGCGTATCCACTCTCGTTGATCTCGCGCTTGAGCCGCTCAGCCAGCGTCTCCGGCTTTTTCGCGGTCTGATCGGGCGTCTTCTCGCCCTCCTTGTGGGAGGAGATTTTGTCGAGCCACTTCTTCACCTGTGCGAGCCGTTCCTTCCAGACTTTCGCTTCCTTCAAATAATCGTCCAGCGATTTATCGCCTGGCTTCGGGGGTGCGGGCGCCGGCTCCGGTGGCTTGCCAACATATACGCCGGGGCTCGCGCGTTTTTCGCCTTGCGATGCGTCGTTGATGACGACGGTATCTACTTGAAATCGCTTGCGAAGCAGGTCGCTCGTGGAAACCTTGGCCGTCAGTTGCGCGGCGCGCAGCAGGTCGGTGTCCAGTGCGTTCGGGTCGGCCATCGCCAGGTTGGTGATGCTCAAATTGCCTGTTCCAAGATCCAGCTTGAAATCGCCGACATCGACGGTCGCTCCGTTGGCCTGCTCCAGGCCGCTCTTTAAATATCCTTTGACCAGCGATCCAGTGAAGAAATATCGAACGCCCACCAGCGACGCAACCAGCAGCAGAGCGACCACCACACCCGACCAGCGGATCGGATGGCCAAGCCCTTGATCCAACAGATCGTTGTACGTTGTCTTCTTGCCTTTGCCCTTGCCAAGCAGCAGCCAGACCAGGAACCGAATGTACCACTTCGAGTTCACATTCTTGAACTTGTCCGAGTTCTCCTCCATGTGCGCCATACGGGCACGGAAGGTCGAAATGAATTTCACCAAAGCGATGCCGATGATGCATCCGACGATGAGGCCCATCAGCAGGCCGCCCGTGGTCAGGTAGTATTCAAACCCAAACAGCGCCAGCACCGGCGCATTGATCATTGTTCGAAATAAACCCTGCGTCGGTCCATCGAGCAACAGTTCACCGGCCTTAAACGTGATCGGGATCAGCGGAACCGAAATGATTTTCGCCATCAGCGCGGTCAGTGTGGCAATGCCGAGATTGGCGTTCAGCACGAGGAGCAACAGAGCCAGAAAGACAATGATGCCAGGCGCTTCCGAGAAGCCGGGTATGAAGCCCGCCATGCCGCCGAGCACACAAGCCAGGAAGAGTTGGACGGCCGTGCAGTTGCCTCGGAGTATGCCGCCGATAGACCGTGTAATCATGGCAAGATTATAACCGGATAGGCATCCGCTTGCCGTGAATTACGTTTTTGACCTTTGCCGTCCTCATATCCGGCAACCCCGTTACAACCAACGAACCGTGCGCGCAGCCGGCAGGCGTAATCTGATTGCAGACGTAGTGTCAGATTGCGCCATATACTATGTTCTCACGCTGAACGGCGTCTTGTATGCGGATAAACCCTTCCTTTGAGTCTCTCGAGCCACGCCAGCACTTTTCCGCCACCGTGCAGGGGC
Organism: Tepidisphaerales bacterium; assembly: GCA_038222915.1. Taxonomy (GTDB): domain Bacteria; phylum Planctomycetota; class Phycisphaerae; order Tepidisphaerales; family Tepidisphaeraceae; genus JBBRHH01. Next base: position 59 of record JBBRHH010000185.1, on the reverse strand, counting down.
TTACGCCGGCGCAGGTTCGCCACGCCTACAACATCGGTCAGGTGTTTTTGACCGATAGC
>JBBRHH010000184.1:0-10190 GCA_038222915.1 Tepidisphaerales bacterium | reverse complement strand
GGGGGGGGTGGGGGCGGGGGGGGGGAAGAAGAAGCGGTGAATGCGGAAGGTGAGGAAGAAGCCGATCAGCAGGACGAAGAAGACGACGGTAAAGACCAGGCTGGAAAGGGCGGCGATTTCGTGGCGCTGGGCCGGCTGGGTGGCGCTGCTGGCGGCTTGGAGGGCGGGATACATGAAGCGGTTGCAAACCACGACGAGGAGCACGGCGAAGCAGGCGAGGAAGACCAGGACAGGAAGATAGCCGCGGCCGGTTTGGCGATGGAGGTTGGCGGTCATGTTTGCTCCTCTGTGCCGGGCGGTTTGGGTCAAATCATTTTGACCAGGGCACGTTTTCGCGGGCGTTGATCGGGTGCTTTTTGGCGAGTTCCTCGATCATCTTTTTGTCCTCGTCGTCCAGATGCTTGGGGAGGATGATTCTGGTTACGACGAACTGGTCGCCTTGTTCGTCGCCGCGCTTGATGCCTTTGCCTTTGATGCGCATCTTGGCGTGGCTGGCGGTGCCGGGCGGGATTGTGAGGGTGACGGTGCCGTCGAGGGTCGGGGCGGCGATGCGTGCGCCCGTTAGGGCTTCATAGACGCTGATGGGGAGATCGACGTAGATGTCGAGGCCTTCGCGGCGGAAGTACGCGTGCGGGGTGACGCGGGTGATGATGTAGAGATCGCCGGACTCGCCGTTGGATTGCTGGCCTTTGCCCTTGATGCGGACGCGCGAGCCTTCTTTTACGCCCGGGGGGATTTTGATTTCGATGGATTCGGTGTGGCCGTCGCGCTGGATCTGCAGGGGCAGCGTTGTGCCCTGGGCGGCCTGCTCGAAGGTGAGTGTGACGGGATGTTCGAGGTCGGAGGGTGGGGCCTGTGGGCGGGATCGGGTTCGGCCGCCGCCTCTGGCTGCGCCTGCGCCGCCTCGGCCGAAGAGTTGTTCGAAGACGTCGCCGAAGCCCCCCTGCTCGTTGAAGTCGAAATCTTCGACGCTGACGTTGGGGCTGGCCTGCCAGCGGTTGCCACCCCGGCCGGCGGCCTGGGCGCGGCGGAATGCTTCGCCGGGATCGCCGCCGCGGCCTGCGCCGAAATCGGCTCCGACGCCGGCGTGACCGAACTGGTCGTAGTTCTTGCGTTTTTCTTCGTCGCCGACAATGTCGTAGGCTTCCTGGACTTCCTTGAACTTGTCCTCGGACTTTTTATCGCCCTTGTTGCGGTCGGGGTGGTGCTTGAGCACAAGCTTGCGGTGCGCCTTGCGGATTTCATCCTTGGTCGCGGTGCGGGATACCCCTAAAACTTCGTAGTAGTCGCGCTTAGCCATATTTGCATAGGATTCTAGCACAGTCGGACGGTGTTGTGATATGTGCGGCGTGAGCCAAGGAGTTTCCATGTCTGGTGAAGCGTGTCGGATTGATCGGGCGGGTGGCGGCGAGGCGGATACGATCAAGCGGATACTTGGGGCGGGGCGGATCGCGGTGGTGGGCTTGAGTGCCGATCCGGGGCGGCCCAGTTATCAGATTTCGAGTTATCTGAAGCGGGCTGGGTATGAGATTGTGCCGGTGAATCCGAGCTATCCGGAGGTGCTGGGGCAGAAGAGCTATGCGACGGTTGGCGAGGTGCCGGGGAAGGTGGATCTGGTGCTGGTGTTTCGAAAGCCGGAATTTGCGGCCGAGGCGGCGCGGGAGGCGGTTGCGGTTGGGGCGGAGGGAGTTTGGCTGCAGTCGGGGATTCGGAGCGCGGCGGCGCGGGAGATCGCGGCGAAGGGAGGACTCGATTATGTGGAGGACCGTTGCATGATGGTGGAGCACCGGGTGCGGGGATGAGGCGCACGGAGAAGAATTTTAGATTTGAGGATTTGACGATTTCAGAATAGATGATGGGCGTTGTCGCGGGTTTGGGCGCGATTTGAATGATTCTTGTGTTGAGGCCGGAGGGATAATTACTGGGGGGTTTCTTCGGGTTTTTCGGCGGGCGGCGTTGTGGTGGTGAGGGAGTGGACTGCGCCTGCAACCATGCCTGCGGTTCCAGCGACGGCCTTGGTGACGGTGTCGGCCATCGAGGCGGTGCGCTCGGCGATGTCGTGCGCTACTTCACCTGCTTTGTGGCCCATTTCGCTTACTTTGTCGGTGACCTTCTGGATGGTACTGCGACTTTTGGTGGCGGCCTTGGTCTTGGCCTTCTTAAACTCCTTTTTTGCAGCCGTCACTTTTTTGGCGACGGATTTAGCGATCGTCTTCATCGCCTTTTTCGCGGCAGGCTTAGCGGCCTTGGCTGATTTAACGGCTTTTTTCGCGGCCGGCTTCAGGGTGGCCTTGGCGGACTTCATCGGGGCTTTCATTTTTTTCTTTGCAGTCTTGACGACTTTTTTCACGGTTTTCTTGGGGCTTTTCTTCGCTTTGGCCATGGTGACTCCTTGGGTTGATGAGGTAAGAGTACCACGGCGGGGAGACAAGTCGAGAAGAAGCGGCCTTCGCGCCGGAATATCCACAGGCAATGTACTACGCGCTGTCGCGGCCGCCGGCGCTGAGGTCGAGCCAGTCTAGGCGCTCTTCGACCTGGTGGAAGGCGTCGTCGCCGATCTGGCCGTTGGAGCGCATCAGCGCGAGAGCTTTTCTGGAGGCGGCGACGGCTTTGCGGCGTAGGCCATCGCCGGCGAGGCGATCGGGGATCTGGCCGTCGGGGGCGGCCTCGCCTCGTTTTAGGAGATCTTCGTATTCGCGGCGAATGGAGATGGCTTCGGGGGAGTCGCTGTCGAGCGCCAGGAAGCCGGCCTCGATGGCCCTACTACGGGCGTAGTTGACCTCGCGATTGACTGGCTCGTCGTCCTTGAGACGCAGGTAGGCGAGGAGGGGGCGGAGGGTGAAGCCCTGGAGAACCAGCGTGCCGACGACGACGGAGAATGCGCAAAGAATGATGAGATCGCGGTGGGGGAAAATCGGGCCTTCGCGGCCGTCGGGGAGGGCGAGGGCGGCGGCGAGGGTGACAATGCCGCGCATGCCGCACCAGGAGACGATGGTGCCGGCCCGGGCGGTGCGGAAGAGGACGGGGCGGGAAGTGCGCGAGCTTCGCTTGCGAAGCTGGATTTCGACGCTGGCGTTGTAGGTGAATACCCAGATGAAGCGGGCGAGAATGGCCGTAAGCAGAACGGCGGCGGCGACCCAGACATATTCGGTGCGCTGGGCGTGGGAGAGGCGCGACCAGATGGGGCCGAGTTGGAGGCCGATGAGGAGGAAGGCGAGGACGTTGAGGACGAAGACGACGGTTTCCCAGACGGCGTAGGACGGGACGCGGAGTCGGGCGGGCATGACGAGCGGGGCGTGGCGGGCGATGACGATGCCGTAGACGACGACGGTAAGGATGCCGGAAAGGCCGACGTGCTCGGCGAGGATCCAGACGCCGAAGGTGCCGATGAACTGGAGCACAATGCTGGAGGGGATTTGTTTGACGCGAACCGTGAGCCGCATGTAGATGCGTGCGATCGCCCAGCCGGCGACGACGCTGCCGGCAAGGACGAGTAGAAAGGTGGGCAGTACGCGGAGCGGGTGGAAGCTGGCGGCGGCGACCGCGCCGACGGCGGCGCGGTAGATCAGCAGCGAACTTGCGTCGTTTAGAAGACTTTCGCCTTCGAGGATGACGAGGAGGCGGTGCGGGAGGCGGACCTGCTGGAGGACGGCCGTCGCGGCGGCGGCGTCGGGCGGGGCGACGATCGCGCCCAGGGCAATGGCGGCGGCCCACGGGATGCCGGGGACGAGGAGATGGGTGACGAGGGCGACAGCGGTTGTGGTAACAAGGACCGCGACAATGGCGAGCGCGCCGATGGGCCGCCAGTTTTCCTTGAGGTCTTTGAGGGAGGTGTCATAGGCCGCGTCGAGGAGGACCGGGGCGACGAAGAGTGCGAGGGCGAGATGGGGGTCGAGGGTGAGATGAGGTGCGCCGGGGATGAAGGCGATGACGATTCCGCCGAGGGCGAGGAAGGCCGGATAGGGGACGCGGATGCGGCGAGCGACGGCGGAAAGGAGGACTGCGCCGAGGAGTAGGAGGATGGTCCATTGGAAGAGGAGCATGATTTTTGGTGATGATAGTCGTGTGGGCGTGGAGCGTTAGTGGTCAACAAATTTTGGCGGACAATTTCCTCCCTGAAGCCGAGTCATTCATATATTCAAGCGTAGATGCCGGCCACTCACCTGGCGCCAGATTCGCCGAGTCATAGTGCGCTGGTACGACTCTGGCTACGATACTTGGATGCTAAAGCGGCTGCCGTGGCAGGAAGAACTTGCGATTGTGGATCGGACGATGAAGGCGATCTCCGGCGTCACCGATCCGGAGCGGCTCGTCGAGGTTTACTGGGATGGGATTGGGCAGCTTCTTACGCTTGAGGATTATGTTGCGGTTTCGCGGCGTAATGTGGCTGCGCCTTCTTATCTGATCACGCGGTCTTCGCGGTTTGTGGAGCACTTTAATCCGTGGACGCAGCGGGATCAGTTGCCGATGTTTTCAGGCGGGGTGCTGGGGGAGATCGCCTATGCGAACAAGCCGGTGATTATTGAGGATTTGCCGGCGCGGCTGGCGGCCGACGATCCGGCCCGGTTTTATCTGGAGGGGTTTGAGCGGCTGGTGGCGCTGCCGCAATATGACGAGGGCGAGGGATTGAATGTGACGGCGATGCTGCTGCCGGCCGGGATGGAAGTGGATACGGCGATGCTGCCGATGCTGCACTGGCAGGCCGGGCTGTTTGGGCGTGGGACGCAGAATCTGGTGCTTCGGAATCAGTTAACTTTGGCGCTGGCGAATCTGGATCGGGAGTTGCAGACCGTTGGGGATATTCAGCGTTCGCTCTTGCCGGATGCGCTGCCGTTGATTCCGGGGTTTGAGGTGGCCGCTTACTATCAGACGAGTGCGCGGGCGGGCGGGGACTACTACGACTTTTTCCAGTTGGCGGATGGCGGGTGGGGATTGTTTATCGCCGACGTTTCCGGGCATGGGACGCCGGCGGCGGTGTTCATGGCGATCACGCATGCGATCGCGCACGCCAAGCCGCGGGCGCACACGCCGCCGGCGGCGCTGTTAGGATATTTGAATGACCGGCTGGTGACGGCGTACACGCGCGGCGGGACGTTTGTGACGGCGTTTTATGCGGTGCTGAATCCGGCGAGCCGGACGCTGACGTATTCGCGGGCCGGGCACAATCCGCCTCTGCTGGTGCGCGATGGCCAGGTGATTGCGCTGGACGGGGACGGCGGGTTGCCGATGGGGATTGTGGATGGAGAGCTTTACGGGCAGGCGACGGTGACGCTGGAACCGGGCGACCTGCTGCTGCTTTACACCGATGGAATTACCGAGGCGATGCCGCCGCTGAAGGGGGCGGATCACCGGGCGCTGTTTGGGGTGGAGCGGCTGGATCGGCTGCTGGTGGATGGCGTTTGTGGGAGTGCGGAGGAGTGTATTGGCCGGATTCGTGGGGCGGTGGCGGAGTTTAGTGAGGGTGCGCCGCCGTCGGATGATCAGACGCTGGTGGCGATTCGGTGTTTGTGATGGGCTCACGGCTCACGGCTAACGGCGGGGTAGGCCGAGCGTAAAGATGACGGGCTGTTTTCACTAACCTGACGATGGCAGTGTAGTCTTGTCTCCAATGGCTGAGATTGGAGGGTTTTGGGTGTAGGATAGCGGCCGTTGTTGAACCGGAGATGTGTTCTTTGTCAGCGTCGACTACAAGTGTTTCCGAAATGCCTATTCGAGAGGTTGCGCCGAGCGTGATGGGGCGGGGTGCGCGGCCTATGGTTCGGGGGAAGTTTCTCTATGTGGGGGAGACGAAGTTCTTTGTGCGCGGGGTGACTTATGGGCCGTTTCAGCCCAATGCGGAGGGGAGTGAGTATGGGACGCCGGAGCGGGCGGAGCGGGATTTTTCGCTGATTGCAGTGAACGGGATGAATGCGGTTCGGGTTTACACGATTCCGCCGGGGTGGCTGTTGGATATCGCCAAGCGGCACGGGCTTTATCTGATGATCGGGTTGCCGTGGGAACAGCACATTACTTTTCTGGATGACGCGAAGCGTGCGGATGCGATTGTGGAGCGGGTGCGGGAGAGCGTGAAATCGCTGGCGGGGCATTCGGCGATTTTGTGCTGGGTGATCGGGAACGAGATTCCTTCGCCGATCGTGCGCTGGCACGGGGCGCGGAAGGTGGAGCGATTTCTGGAGCGGCTGTATTCGGCCGCGAAGGAGATGGATCCGGGGTCGCTGGTCACGTACGTCAACTACCCCCCAACCGAATATCTGCATCTGCCGTTTCTGGATTTTGTCTGCTTCAATGTCTACCTGGAGACGCAGGACCGGCTGGATGCTTATCTGTCGCGGCTGCAGAACGTCGCGGGGGATCAGCCGCTGGTAATGGCCGAGGTGGGGCTGGACAGCATGCGGAATGGGGAGGAGAAACAGGCTGCGGTGTTGCAGTGGCAGGTGAGCACGGTTTTTACCGCCGGGTGCTGCGGGGTGTTTGTATTTGCGTGGACGGATGAATGGTTTCGGGGCGGGCATGAGATTCTGGACTGGAACTTTGGCATAGTCACCCGCGAGCGCGAGCCCAAGGTGGCGCTAGAGGCGGTGAGCGCGGCCTTCGCGAAAGGGCCGATGCAGAGGCAGACGTATTGGCCGAAGATTTCGGTGATTGTCTGCACGCACAATGGGGCGCGGACGATTGGCGAATGCCTGGAGGGAATGGCGCGGCTGGAGTATCCGGATTTTGAAGTGATCGTGGTGGACGATGGATCGACGGACGACACGGCCAACATTCTGCGGCAGCACACGACGGTGCGGTTGGTTACGACAGAGCATGTGGGGCTCAGTGCGGCGCGGAACGCCGGGATGCGGGCGGCGACGGGGGAGATTGTGGCTTATACCGATGACGATGCTTCGCCCGATATGCACTGGCTGACTTATCTGGCGGTGGCGTTTCAGCGGTCGAACGATGTTGGGGTGGGCGGGCCGAACATTCCGCCAATGGATGGGGAGTTTGTTGCGCAGGCGGTGGCGCATTCGCCGGGTGGGCCGGTGCATGTGCTGCTGAGCGATCGGGAGGCCGAGCATATTCCCGGCTGCAACATGGCGTTTCACAAACATGCGCTGGAGGCGGTGGGCGGGTTTGATGAGCAGTTCAAGATTGCGGGGGACGATGTGGATGTGTGCTGGAAGCTGCAGGCGATGGGCGGGAAGCTGGGATTCAGCCCGGCGGCGATGGTGTGGCATCATCGGCGGAACAGCGTCGGAGCGTATTGGCGGCAGCAGTTGAATTATGGGCGGGCAGAGGCGCGGCTGGAGCGGAAATGGCCGGGGAAATACAGCACGATGGGGCATGCGATGTGGGAGGGGAGACTTTACGGCGGCGGGATCGCGCGGGCGCTGGGGTGGTGGAGCCGGCGGCGGATTTATCATGGAACTTGGGGGAGTGCATTGTTTCAGTCGGTGTATCACACGACGCCGGACGGGATGTGGGCGCTGCCGCTATTACCGGAGTGGTATCTGCTGATTATCTGTTTGACTGGGCTTTCGCTTCTCGGGTTTTTGTGGCATCCGTTGTTTGCGGCGGGGCCGATTGCCGGGGTGGCACTCGTTGCTTCGGTGGTGCAAGCGGGATCGAGTGCTAAGCGGCATCTGCACGGGTCGAAGCATAGTGGAACCAAGATGTGGGCGCTGGTGGGCGGGCTGCACCTTTTGCAGCCGTTGGCGCGGCTTGTGGGGCGCGTGGGGAGCGGCCTGACGCCGTGGCGGCAGCGTGGGGTAAGTGGATTTGCGTTGCCGCGCAGCAGCAGTGCGGGAATCTGGTATGAACAGTGGGATTCGCCCGAGGCGCGAATCGAAGCGCTGGAGACGATGTTGCGGAAGGCGGGCGCGGTGGTGGTTCGTGGCGATACATATGACAACTGGGATTTGGAGCTGCGCGGCGGCGTGCTGGGGGCGGCGCGGATTCGGACAACGATTGAGGAGCATGGGAGTGGGCGGCAGTTGATGCGGGTTGGCGCGTGGCCGAAGTTTGCCGGGCGGTGGATGGTGATTGCGGCGATGCTCCTTTTGCTGAGTGGAAGCGCGATGTTGCAGCGGCACTGGGTTGCGGGAATTGTTCTTGCGACGCCGGCCGTGGCACTTGCGCTCTGGGCGACGCGGGAATGCGGCGCTGCGCTGGCGACGGTTTGGCGGATTGTTCGGCCGATGGCAATTAAAAAAGGGACGTAAGCACCATGGCGGAGATGCGATACCTGATTGTGAATGCGGATGACTTCGGGATGAGCCCCGGAGTCAATCGCGGGATCATGGAGTCGCATGCGCGGGGGATTTTGACGAGCGCGAGTTTGATGGTGCGATGGCCGGCGGTGGAAGAGGCGGTCGCTTATTCAAAGGCGCATCCGGAGCTGAGCCTTGGGCTGCACCTGGATTTTGGCGAGTGGGCCTGCCGCGATGGAGAGTGGTCGAAATTATATGAGGTGACGCCGGCGGACGACGCACAGCGCGTGGCCGAGGAAGTGGCGCGGCAATTGGCGCGGTTTATAGAACTGGTGGGGAAGGATCCATCGCACGTGGATTCGCATCAACATGTGCATCGCAATGAGCCGGTGCGGACAATCGTGACGGACGTGGCGACGACGTTTGGCGTGCCGGTGCGGGATTTTTGTTCGGATGTGAAATACGTGGGTGGGTTTTATGGACAGGAGACTGAGGGCGCGCCGTATCCGCATGGGGTGAGCGTGGAGGGTTTACTGGAACTTTTTGACGGGCTGCCGGCCGGTGTTTCGGAGATGGGTTGCCATCCGGGATACGACGATGGGCTGAAGACGATGTATCGGATTGAGCGTGAACTGGAAGTGAAGACGCTGTGTGATCCGCGCGTGCGCCTGGCGGCGGCGCGTAAGGGGATTGAGCTTTGCTCGTTCTGGAACTACCCGCGGTGACGTTCAAGAAATACAACCGGCTCCTCGCATATGCGCTGCGGCAGTGGCCGGCGCTGTTGGGCATTCTTGTGATGACGGTGGGCGGGGCGGCGCTGGCGGCACTGCAGCCATGGCCGATGAAACTGCTGGTGGATTATGCACTGAAGGAAGGGGCCGCGCCGCACTTTCAGGCGACGCTGGAGAAGATGGGGATGGCAAACAATCACGTGGCGCTGGTGATCATCGCGGCCGGGGCGAGCGTGCTGATTTTCTTTTTGAACAGTGCGCTGGATTTTGGATTGAGCTGGGCGTGGACGTCGGCGGGTCAGCGGATGGTCTATAACCTGGCGGCGGATTTGTTTCACCGATTGCAGCGGCTTTCGCTGCTGTTTCATATTCGACGGCCTGTGGGCGATTCCCTGAGCCGGATCAACGACGACAGCTGGTGCGTTTACACGGTGGCGGAGAGCGTGCTGATTTCGCCGGCACAGCAGACGATGATGCTGATCACGGTGGGCGGGGTGGCGTTTGCGATGGATCCGGTGCTGGCGGCACTTTCGCTCGTGGTTGCGCCGATCCTGGCGACGTCGGCGGTGCTCAGCGGAAAGAAACTCAAGCAGAGCGCGCGCAGCGACCGGGAAGCGCAGTCGCGGCTGGTGAGTTTTGTGCATCAGACGCTGAGCGCGATTCCGATCGTGCAGGCGTTTGGGATGGCGGGTCGGAATCAGCAGACTTTTCGAAGGCTGGCGCGGGAAGGCGTGGCCACGACGCAGGCGAACACGCTGGCGAAGAACACCTACGCGCTGTGGAACGGGATGATCACGACGATCGGGACGGCGCTGATTTTGTTTGTCGGGGCTCATCGGGTGCTGATGGGCGTGTTGTCGGTTGGAAGCCTGCTGGTTTTTCTGGGGTATCTGCGATCGCTGGAGGGCGCTTCGCAGAATCTTTTGAAGTTGTGGGGCGGACTGAAGTCGGTGGAGGCGAGCATTGACCGGGTGACGGAGATTCTGGATTCGGAAGAGGGCGTGAAGGACGACCCGGCCGCGCGGGCGCTTCCGACGATCGCCGGATCGCGCGGGCATATCACTTTTGAGAATGTGACGTTCGGGTATGAGACGGGTCGACCGGTGTTAAAGGATGTGAGCCTGGAGGCGCTACCGGGGGAGACGATTGCACTGGTGGGGCCGACGGGCGCGGGGAAGAGCACGATGGTCAGTTTGATTCCACGGTTCTTTGATCCGTGGTCCGGGCGAATTCGGCTGGAGGGGCAGGACTTGAAAAAGCTGACTCT
>JBBRHH010000183.1:0-10216 GCA_038222915.1 Tepidisphaerales bacterium | reverse complement strand
TGCGGGCGATGATAGCCATCCGTGGCCTCCTTGGAGTTGGTTGACTTAGACATCACCATTCTCTCAGGAGGCCGCGTCTCGCGCAAGCTGGTGCAAAGCGCGCTGCGGCGCGGAGTTATGTGCTAAACGAATGGCATTCACACCGGGTCCTCAATTATCTCTGATATATGACCTCGGGATTCGGTTACCAGTCCAATCGTTGCGACAAGACAAACGACGCTGAAGGAACCGAGAAGCACCCTGGACACAATACTTGTTCTACTTTGTCCGCTGGACCGTCCGACGCAGTAGATCAAGCCGCCGCTCACAATGCCCAAAACCGCGAACGCTTGTTTATGACGCGTACCATAGAAAGCTAGGCCAAACGCGAGACTGGCCAGAACAATTCCAACTCCAAGCTTCGACACGATCGAGAGAGCTCGCGCACCGGGATCGACCACGCCGGGGGTCGCGTAGCTGAGGGTGCGTGTCTCAGCAGGCGTTACATCCGAGCGTGTTGTGGCAGGATTCGCGGAGTGGTCGTCCGACATGGCGATCGTACGAAGAATTAGCGCTGATAGAGCGGGATATAGTGATAGGGCATGGCGAGGATCGTGGCGTAGACGGCTGTGACGTAGACTTTGCCAACACCTCGGCCGCCGTCGAAGCTGGGTTCCCAGAAGTACATTTCGCCGCTTTTCTGTGCCTTTGGAAGGAGGGTGGCGGACATGTAGCTGTACCAGTTTTTCCAGGTTTCGCCGCCGATCATGTATTGGGCGGGGGCGGCGTAGAAGTTGCCGTAGGTGAACCACTCGCGGTCGTCTTTCTTTTTCTTTTCAAGGAAAGCAGAGCCGCTTTTTACTTCGGGGGTGTCATACTGGCCGCAGACCTGGAGAGAGTAGATGGCGGCGGCGGTGCGGGCGAAGCCGGGGGGCTGGCCGGGCTGGTAGGCGAAGCCGCCGCTATTTTTGTCGAAGCAACTCTTCACGTATTTGACGGCGGCGTCGATGGTTTTGTCGGGGACGTCGAGGCCGGAATTTTTGGCGGCGCGGAGGGCGGTGCACTGGAGCACAGTGACGGAGACGTCGGCGTCGCTCACCTTGGGTTGATATCGCCAACCCCCCTGCTGGTTCTGGCAACTGATGATCAGCTTCACGGCGGATTCAAGCTTTGCCTTGAGGCGGGCGTCCTTGGTCTGGCCGTACATTTCGGCCAGCGCGATGGTCGCGATACCGTGCTCGTACATGTTGGTACCGTTGCCGGAGATGAAGCCGTCGGGCTTCACGCAACTAATCAGGAAATTCATCCCGTTGGTGACATTTTTACCGAACTCGCCTTCGTCGGGGAGATTGCCGCCGGCCATGAAGGCCATCAGGACGTAGCCGGTCATGGCGACGGTATGTTCCTGGTTGTTGTCGGCGGACCAGCAGCCGTTGGCCTGCTGCTTGGAGGCGAGCCATTTCAAAGCGCCCTTGATGACCTTTTCGGTCTGGTCATCGACGGTGACGGTGTCCTGGCCGACGCCGGTGCTGGTGTCCTTCTTGTCGGGCTCGGCGGCGAAGCCGATGCGCGCGCTGCCGGAGGCCATCGCCAAGGCAATGATCGAAACCGCAAAACGCTTCATGCTGGTACTACTTTCCTTCGTCGGCGAGGTTCTGCATATACTGCTCGATTTCCTTGCCGTATTCTTCGGGATATTTTTCGCTGCGGGTCTGGAGGATGGTCTGGCGGTCGCGGGCGGGGAGCGCCATGAACTGGCCTCCACCGGTTTGACCTTTGCGGGGGCCGCCGTTTTGGACGTTGGTCTGGGTGTCTTGGCGGGTTCCAGAGCCGTTCTTGGCGTTCTGCTCATCGGCCTTGCCGGGCTCCTTGCTCTGACCCTGGCCGGGTTCGGTTCCCGGCTCCTTGCCAGGGTCCTGTCCTGGCGGGCCGGGCTCACCGGGTTGGCCTGGCTGGGCGGCGCTGGCCTGTTGACCAAGACCCGCCTGTGCCATGGCGACGGCGGCTTGGGCCTGGGCTAGAGCCGCCTGGGCAGCCTGTGCGCTGGCCTGGGCACCGGGCGTATCGCCGACTGCTGCGTCGGCGGCGGCCTGAGACGCGGCCTGCTCGGCCTGTTGCAACGCCTGTTCGGCATTGTCGGGCAATGCGCCTTTGTCTCCGGCGGCGAGATCGCCGGCCTGTTCGGCGGCTTTCTCGAGTTGCTGGGCGGCCTGGGCGTCGGCTTTGGCTTCGGCCGCGGCATTTTGAGCTTGCTGTGCGAGCGCCTTTTCGAGGGCCGCTTCCTTCTTGGCTAAATCGGCGAGTTGGCCGGCGTCGGGCTTGCCGCCCTGACCCTTTTCACCCTGCCCCTTTTCACCCTGGCCTGCGTCCGGCTTGCCTGCATCGGCCTTCTGTCCTGCATCGGGCTTCTCACCTTGACCCGCGTCGGGTTTTTCACCCTGACCTGCGTCGGCCTTTTGTCCTGCGTCTGGTTTCTCACCCTGGCCTGCATCCGGCTTCTGACCAGCGTCGGCTTTCTGCCCGGCGTCGGGCTTTTCGCCCTGGCCCGCGTCGGGCTTCTGGCCGGCGTCGGCCTTCTCGGCTTGTGCGGCGGCGTCCTTGATGGCGGCTTCGGCCTTGGCCATGTCCTTGGCGGCGGCCTGGTTGTCGCCCTTCTGAAGATCCTTGGCGGCGTCCTGGGCGGCCTTCTCGGCCTGGGCGAGCGGTGAGCCGTCCTTGGGGGCCTGATCCATCTGCTTCAGGGCGTCGGCAATGTCCTGCTGCTGTTTCTGGATGTCGCCGGCGGCAACGTCCATCTTGTCCTGAGCCTGGGCAACCTGCTGCTGGAGGTCTTCGATCTTGGCGGCTGCGTCGGCGAGTGCCTTGGCGTTGTCGGGCTGCTGGCCGAGATCCTTCTTCACGTCATCGATCTTCTTGTCGAGGGCGTCCTTGGCTTTGTTCAGTTCGGCGACGGCCTGCTTCTGGTCGGCGGCGGCGTCTTTGGCATCCTGCTTATCCAACTGGCCCTTGGCGTCCTGCATTTCGCCCTTGGCGTCTTCGAGGGGCTTGGCTGCATCGGGAGCGGCCTGGGCGACTTCCTGTTGCGCCTGCTTTGTGTCCTCGGCGACCTTGGCCTGATCGGCCGCAAGTTGCTTGGTATCCGGCTTGGCGTCGGCGTTTGCCTTGTCGGGCTTGTTGGCATTCGCCTGATCGGGCTTATTGGCTTGATCCGGTTTGTTGGCCTGATCTGGCTTATTAGCGTTGTCCGCCTTGGCTGCCTCCGCCTTGTCCGCCTTGTCCTGCTGGGCGGCGGCTTTCTCGGTGTTCTGCTGAACCTTTTCTTCCTTCTTGATCAGGTCGGCGACCTTGTCACGGGCGTTTTCGAGGGCCGCGAGGTCCTTCTTTTCCTGCTCGGCCTTGGCGATTTCACCCTTGAGTTGGTCTTCGGCCTTCTTCAGCGCATCAACGGCGGCCTTTTCTTCGTCGGCGGGATTTTTCGGAGCCTTGTCCGCCAGCGCCTGCTCGGCCTTGTCCATCTGCTTGGCGGCTTCGGCGATTGAGGCGGCCGCTTCGGGCGCCGTCTGGGCAACCTGCTTCTGTGCCTCGCGAGCTTTGTCTTCGACGGCGGCCTGCTTGGGAGCTTCGGCCTTCAAGGCATCGGGGGTTTTGGCGGCGGCGGTATCCTGCTTGACCTTCTCCTCCTGCTTGATCAACTCCTGAACCTTCTTCAGTTCGTCCTTCAGATTCGCTTCCTTGTCGCCCTGGGGCGCATCGGCGGGCTTGGCTTGGGCGAGTTGGTCCTGCAGGTCCTTCTTGGCGGCTTCGAGCTTGTCGACGGCGGCCTGTTCGTTCTTGGCGGCCGGGTCTTTCTGTTTGTCGTTCAGGTTCGAACGCGCATCCTGCATCTTCTCTTCGGACTGTTTCAAGTCCTGGGCAGCCTTGGGAGAGAGGTTCTCCAGGTCCTTGCGGAGCTGGTCGGTTTTGTCGACCGCGTCGGCCTGTTTGGGTTCGATGTCGGCGGCCTCGGGCTTGTTCAGGTCGGCTTTTTTGGTTTCATCGAGGACCTGTTTTTCGACGGCGATGGCCTTGTCGATGTTGTCGATGGCGGCCTTGAGGGCGGCGACTTCATCCTTGGCGGGAGCGACCAGTCGGGCCAGGTCGTAGAGCGTGTCGCGGGCGGTTTTTTCCTCACCGGCGGCGCGATAGAGATTTGCATTTTTCAGGTCGTCGAAACTGCTGTCGACGGTGGCTTGGAGCTGGCGGTCCTTGGCAGCGGCGAGGGCCTTGTTCAGTTTTTCGGCGATCGACTCATCGTTGTCATGGGCGAGGCTGGCGATCTTGCCAAGGAGAGTACCAAGTTCGCCTTTGATCTGGTCCTGATCGCCCTGTTGGACGGTGAGCGAATCCTTTTCGTTGGGCTGAAAATTATTGAACTGACGATTGGTGGTCTGCTTGGCAAGATCGACGGTCTGATGCAGGTTTTTATTCTGACGGTCGCCCAACTTCTGGAGGGCGTTGGAGAGTTCCTGCAGGGCCTGCTGCTTTTGATAGGCCATCAGCATCGCCTTCATCTGAACGATGATGGTTTTCTGACTGAGGAGCGCCTTGCCGGCGGCGCTGTCGTCTTTGCGCGTGCGTGCCGCCTGGAGGTATTGGACGACCTGGAGCATGTCCTTGTCGGAGAGCTTGGCCATCACCTTCTGGATGCCCTCAAGCATGGTGACTTCTTCGCCGGTCATGCCGTTGCGGCGGTATTCATCGACGATGGCGTTGACCTGATCGGCGACGGCCTGGGTTTGGGTGCGGATGTGCTGCTGGCGCACTTCGGTCTGGCGGATGTCTTCCGAAGAGACCCGGGATTCAGCGAAGGTGGGGATTGCGGGCAGGACGCCAGCGCAGGCCAGTGAAATCCAGGACAGGACTTTGTTTCGCTTGGTCATGAGAGATCTCCCGGAGAAATTGCGGTCCGAAGTTCGCGCAGTGCTTTGCGTATTATTGACTACGGTGCCGGAGCCTTCTGTGTTGTCGGTCGCGTGGCCGGCTTTCCGAGCAATATATTACCAAGAGCGTCGCTGGTCGTCTCCTGGTCGCTGGTTGTGCTTTCAAATTGGTGGAAATACTCATTCATTCGGCTAAGCAGGTCCTGATTGAGCTCGGCCTGGCTGACGACCTTCAGGGTGAAATGCTCGCTGAGGCCCTTGCCGCCATCGGCCGTGACATTGTTATTGTCCATGGCCTCGACCCAGAACTCGATGACGCTGCCTTCGGGGGCGAGTGGCTGGGCATTGCCCAGGGGCCAATCGAAGCGGTCCTTGATGGACGTGGCCGGGCCTTTGTCCTCGGGCTTACGCTTGAGGGGAAGGTCAACGATTTGTTCCTGGCCGCCGGTCTTGTCGACCTTGAAGTGGAGTTGGACGCGCTGGATGCCAAAGTCATCGGAGGCTTCGTAGCGGAGGAGCACCAGCGCCTTCTGGGTGACGAGCATGTCGCTGCGGTCTGGCCAGGTGATGCGGACAACCGGGGGCTTGTCTGGGACGACGTCGATGCGATAGGTGGCTTCGTCGCGCGATTCGATGCCATCTTCATCGGTCAGGTGGACAGCAAAGCCATTGAGCTTTTCGGCGGGGATGTCGAACGCGGCGGTGAGGGTTTTGTGATCTTTAGCATCGACGGTGGCGGGCACGCGGGTGTTCAGGCCTGCGAGCATGACGACGCCGGCCCGGACGGGCTTGTTGGCAGCGATCTTCACCTGCAGTTTGCTGCCAGCGAGCAGCGAAAGGTCACCGGCGAGGCGGTTGGCGGGCTGCTTGTTGGTGTAGGCGGGGTATACCTGCGTGCAGGTGATGTCGGAGACGCTGGGGCGGGGCAGGGCTTCGACCTTCTGCCAGCGGCTTGTTCCGTCGTTGAGTTTGAAACGGTATTCGAACGATTCCTGCACGTTGGCAATGGACTGGCTGAAAGCGGCGACGGTGCGAAGCGGATGTTCGACTTCGTCTTCCGGATGCCCGGACTTGGGCGCGATGTCGATGTGGACACGTGGTGCGCGCGAGTCCTGAACACCCTTCACCGCCACGGCTAGCACGACATTTGCGCCGCGTTCGACCTGATTGCTGCCGGTGAGGCAGGTGGTTTCAATGCCGGTCGGCTGTGACGACGGGGCAACGGCGGCCTCGGGGAGCGGATCGAGCGGGGCTTCGCCCTTGACGCTGATGGTGTACCAATCGGTAGAGACGCCGACAACGACGAAGCGGTACCGGAACGGCTCCTTCACCCCTTTGATTGTTGTCGCATACGCATCGGGCATCCGGTCGGGAATGGTTTCCTGCTGGCGCTTGGAAGCGTAATTCAATTGGACGCGCTGGGCGGATGGATCGGTCGGGACGACGCCGTCGACAATGACCGCGAGGGTGACATCTTCACCGCGTGCCAGCAGTTTTGTGTAGGTAACAGGAGTGATGCGCGTCTTGCGGGGGACTTCGTTGTTTCCGAGCATGACGCGCTTGAGGAGTTCGGCGCTGACGTCCTTTGTATAGACCACGAGGGCTGCGCCGAAGATGACCAGAAGGATGGCGGCAGCGGAGAGCTTGGTGAGGCGATCTGATTTGACGACGCTCTTGAAGTCGATGGGCTGGGCCATCGATTCGGTCTCGGAAATCATTGCCCGCACCATCGAAGCGGAGGCACCGGCGGGAACCGCTTCGGGGCGAACCAACTGAATGGCGCTGATGAGGCGGCTGCGGAATTCGGGGGAGTGGCGCTCCATCATGAGGGCAATTTCGTCATCGTCGGGGCCGAAGAGGAGCGGATAAATGGTGAAACGAAAGAGAATGAAGGCGATGAGGGCAAGGTCGAATGCAAGGAACGCGGCGCGCACGAACCAGGGCAAGCCTTCGCTTAACAACTCGAAATCGAGCACCATCTGAATCGCAATGAGGACGACGAGTGCGCCAACCGCCATGGCGATGCCGGTGGCGGCCGAGACGATGCCGAGCCGGCCCCGAACGCCGGCGATCTTGGAGCGAAGGATCTGACTCATACGCGTATCTTCCGTTCTGCCTACTTCAACTGCGAAGCTTTTCGCACGATCCACTCAGCCGTAACGACTGCCATCATCAGGCCGAAGTAAATCCAGGTGGAACCGAGCTCGATCTCAAACTTGGTGTAGCGGTGATCGGTGCCTTTGCCGAGTGTTTCGGGCAACTTGTATAGATCTTCCTCGCGGAAGAAAGTTCCACCGCTGGCGGCGGACATGTCCTCGAGCAACTGCTCGTTCATGGCGGTGGTGTCACCGTATTCGTTGAGCGGCTCGACGACTTCAAAATTCAGCTTCCCATCTTTTTCGCGTTCGACGATCTGGAATTCGTACGCACCGGCGTCGGTGACAGTGAACTCGCCGGTGTACATGCCGTCCTGGCTGGGCTTGAGCTGGAACTCTCGGGCGGAGCCGATCTGGCCGGCGGGCTCGCCAACCTTCTTGATGATGCCTTTGACCGTTGGGTGGTCTTGAGCGGTCCAGGGTTGGAAGGTCGGGCTGTAAAGGCGGGCGTAGGCCATGACGCGTTCGCCGGCCGAATACTTTTGCTTGTTGGTGGAGAGCTGGGCGGTCTTGGAATCACCGAGCAGGTGGGGCAGCGCGAGGCGGTAGGTGATCTGGCCCCAGAGCGTGGTGTAGTACTTGTCGCCGGCGTTTTTGCGCCAGCGCCAGGTGTTGTCGGTGCCGAGGAAGAGGGTTTGGCCACGGCCGAAGGGCTTGATGGCCATGATGGGCATTTCGTCGTTGTGGTATTTGCGGGTGTCGTCGGGATCGACCATGAGGACTTCAGCGCCAACCTTGGCGCGAAGAACGCGGGCGGTCCAGTAGACCGGCGGCAGCTTGCTCCAGAGCTCCATGCTTTCCTGCTCTTTATCGCTGATGCGAAGCATGGTGTTGGTACGGCCGGCGGGCGTGACTTTCAGCTTGATGGGGCGATCGGCGACGCCTGTGGCGACGGTGCTGTCGCCAGCGCCGCTCATCAACTCGACGGGGAGCATCTTGTCAAATGGAGTGGATTTGTAGCTGTTGGGGTCGGAACGGCGGCCGGCGAGAAAGACCATGGCGCCGCCGAACTCGCGGACGAAACGCTCAAGCACCTCCATCTGGTGGGCTTCAAACAGCTTGGGGTCGACGTCGCCGAGGATCACGAGATCATACTTGAAGAGGTCTTCGTCCTTCTTGGGAAATTCGTCGAGATACGGCGAGTTCTGGCCTTTGGAAAGGTTCTTGTCGCCTTCGAAGAGGAGGGCGTGAAAGTCGAAGCGGCGGTCGCGGGAGAGCATCGCCGAGAGGTACTTGTATTCCCAGCGCGGGGTCTGCTCGATGAGGAGGACTTTGATCTTGTCGTCGACGACCTTAATCGCCTGGCTGGCCGAGTTGTTGTCTTTGACGGTCTCGTCGTCACGCGGAACGATTTCGGCCTTGAGCGTGAAGGTGCCCTTCTCGGGCGGGGTGAACTTCATCGCGATGACTTGTTCGGAGTCGCCGCCGAAGTCGATCTTCTTCTCGTCGACCTTCAACTCGGCCTGGCCGAGGACGAGCTTCAGGACCAACTGTGCGGATTCGCCGGCGAGATTCTGGGACCGGACGCGGACGTTGACGGGGACTTCGTCCTTGGTGAAGGCAATTTCGGGTGCGAAGATACCGCCGACGATGATGTCACGCGGCGAGGTAATGCCGACGCCGAAGGTGTGAATGGCGAAGCCGTCGCGCTTGGCCTGGTTGGCGGCCTGGACGGGATCGCCGCCGCTGTTGTTGCCGCCGTCGGTCATGATCAGGACGCCGGCGAGCGGCTGGCCGCGCTTTTTGTTGGTGACGTCGGCGACGCTGTCGCCGATGGCGGTAACGAGGCCCTTGGTGGGGAGGGCGTCAATCCATTTCCCGGTTCGCCATGACGAAAGGTCAAAGTTTCCCTGGCCTGGCTTTTCGTCGATGGGGGCGGACTTGTTGATGCCGACGTTCACGTCGGCGGCGGTGCGATCGAAGGTGTAGACGGAGAGGTCGTATTCACGAGCGAGCTTGGGGAGGAGATCGAGCTTGTCATTCTTGAGGACGGCTTTCAGAACGTCGAGACGCGAGACTTTTGCGAAGTCGTTGTTTTGTTTGCCATCGAGCTCCTGCTGGAGGCCTTTGGTTGGATCGAGCTGGCCGTTGGCGATACCGACGCGGACGCGATCCGCCTTGTCGGTGCGGGGATCTTCGATGTTGACGCTCTTGCTGGTGTCGATCATGACAACCAGCGATTTTCGGATGGTTTGCTCGATGGTGAAGGCGAGGATGGGGCGGGCAAGCAACAGGAGGATCAGTAGCAGGAAGAGCGATCGAAGGGTGGCGAGCAGGTAGCGGCGAAACGGGGTGAGGTGCTCACCGGCGCGGCGATACATCCAGAAAACGAGTGCGGCAAACAGGATGGCAAAGAAGATCATCCAGCCGATGCCGTAGCCGTGGAACGACAGGCCTTTGCCGCTAATGTGCTTGGCCTGTTCGGCACTGACCCCCAGAAGTTTCATCAATAGACCGGTCATTGTTTCACCACTGAATAAATCTCTTTGTTCATTTGGACCGGCTGAACCAGTGTGCCAGCAGCGTTTCGGCGGCCGCCAGCAGGAGTGCCATGAAGACGAAGGGGATCCACAATTCGATGCCGACGCGATCGGTCTTTAGTTTGTCTTCGAGGACGATGCCGGGCTTCCATTCGACGATCTGGGCGTTCTCGCCGATCAGCTTGACCTGTTCTTCGGTGAGTTGGTCGAGACGGGACTCGGCCGGGTCGGCCTGCGCCGCGAAGCGCACGGGTTTATCGTCACCGGCGATGCGGACTTCATAGGCCCCGCCGACGTCGGTGTGGTCGTATTCGAGGGTGGGCTGGCGATTGGTCATTTCCAGCTTGCGTGTGTCCTTGGCGTCCTTTTTGCCGGGCTTGATGATGGTTGCGTCGCGGTCGCTGAAGTCGGCCGGGAAGCGGTGGACGAACTTGTCGCCGACCTTGATGGTGAGATGTTCATCCTGACGCTGGACCAGCGACGCGAGAACGCGCTGGGTAAGAGGGACGGCGAGATGCGCTTGAACGAGGAGGTCGTTCCATTTTGTGTTGGAGTTGCTCGAGAACAGAATGACCCGGCCAGCGCCGACGGCGCGTTCCATGATGGCGGGTTTGCCGGCGAGCGCTTCTGCGCCCTGCATCTGGCTCTTGTCGAAGTTGAGGATGACGCGCGGGGCGCCTTC
>JBBRHH010000182.1:0-10260 GCA_038222915.1 Tepidisphaerales bacterium | reverse complement strand
ACCTGCGCGGGTCGGGACGTTTGGCTAAATGTGAAGGTGGACTGGCAGCCAGACGATCAGCCCGTGGCCGGTGAGGAGGAGGAGGACGCCGGCGAGGACGGGCATGGGATCGCTTTTGCGGACGAGAAGGGCGGACCAGCCGACGATGAGGGCCGCGCCGCCGACGAGGAGGAGCCAGCGCGGATCGTGAATAAATCGGAGTTGCGGGACGCTGCGGAGATCGATGAGGCCTTTGAAGGCGACGAGGAAGATGAGTGCGGCGAGTGCGGTTTCGAAGACGAGGGTTGTCCATTTGGCGATGATGGAGCCGGCGAAGAGGCCGATGGCGAGGAGGGCCATGAGGAAGGCGATGACGACGGCGGCGATGATCCAGTAGAGATCGACGCGCGGGCTGGAGAGGATGTGGAAGGAGACGATGCCGGTGCCGATCGCGTCGAGGAGGAGGAGAGCTGCGCCGATTTTCCAGCCGATTGGCGCGCCGTGGAGTTGAAGATTGTCGTCGTCGAGGATATAGGTTCGTTGTGGTTTTGGTTGCGGGGCGGGCTCTTGTTCAACAATGGTGTACGGCGTCGCGGGAGGTTGTTGTTGTGACGAGGCTGTGGCGGCGATGACGGGCTCGGGCAATGGGATGGCGAGCATCTGGCTGCAGGACGGGCACTTGCCCCATTTGCCTGCGTACTCCTCTTTAACCCAGAGGTAGCGCCCGCAGCTGCATGTGAGTCGAATCGCCATCCTTGTAAATCCGTTCTCCCGACCGAAGTTCGTTTAAAGTCGAACAGTGAGCCAGAGCGCCCCGGCCATCGTCCATGACAAGACCACTAGAGCGGTTCCGACCACCATCGCGCCGATTCCGCTGCGCCGGCCTAGTAGGGCGGTCCATCCGAAAGCACTTGCGATGGCCGCGGCGATGAGCGGGGCGGGGCCGGCGGGCAGAAGGCTGGACGGCAGTAGAAAAGAGGCAACGATGCCAGCTCCGGCCGAGAGGATTGCCAGGCCGACGGCCGATGAGCGGGCGGCCTGCGCGTGTTTGAATAGTCCGATGGCGATGAGCAGGCAGATGCTGTCGGTGATCAACTGGTAGAAGGGGAATTCGCTGGAGTGTAGCCGTTCGACGGTATGCAGGGTGATGAGGGTGGCGGCGTGGGCGATGGAGCCGATGCTGAGGAGAAGGGCGGCGATCACCCAGGAGGCGTTGCCTGCTTCGGAGGGGGCGCGATCGTAGGAGACGCCATTGCCGCGATGGGGAGGCTGAGAGGTTTGGGTGCGCGGAAGGCCGGGAATGTCGATGGCGGTACCGCAGGAGGGGCACCGGCTGGGGAGGCCAGCGAGACCTTGCTCGGCCTCGATCTGTTCGCCGCAATCGCAAGTGAGATGGATGCGCATAGTGTTTGGTTGATGCAAGTTGAAGCGCGACAAGCGTACCGCGCAGCCGTGCAGACTTCAAAAATCCGGCGCGTTGGCAGCGGCGGAGATTGCACATAGATTGCAATTTGCTTTGGGCTTGTCCCAGGCGATGCGCTGGACCCCTGCACTGGGAAGAAATGATCGAACTTTGGAAACAACTGGCCGAGCGTGCGAATCTGGAGCTTTCGGAGGAGACGTCGGGACGGTTGGGACGGTATCTGGACCTGCTTTTTGAGGCGAACCAGAAGATGAACCTGACGCGGATCACGGATCGCGCGGATGCGGAATTAAACCATATTGCCGATGCGTTGACGCTGCTGGCATTTATGCCGAAGGAAGCTTGCCACATTGTTGATGTTGGAAGCGGTGGCGGCGTGCCGGGGATTCCGCTGGCGATTGCGCGGCCGGATTGTGCGGTTGTGCTGGTGGAGTCGACGCTCAAGAAGGCGGAGTTTCTGCGGGAGTGTTGTACGGCGCTTGGGCTGGCGAACGTGGAGATTGTGGCGGATCGGGCCGAGGCGGTGGGGGTTTCGAATCGGCGGGAGACCTTTGATGTGGCCATTGTGCGGGCGGTGGCGACGATGGTTTGGCTGGTGGAGTGGTGTCTGCCTCTGGTGCGGAAGGGGGGCAGA
The DNA here is from genome assembly GCA_038222915.1 of Tepidisphaerales bacterium. Taxonomy (GTDB): domain Bacteria; phylum Planctomycetota; class Phycisphaerae; order Tepidisphaerales; family Tepidisphaeraceae; genus JBBRHH01. The sequence continues at coordinate 8,224 of JBBRHH010000182.1, read as the reverse complement.
ATGCTTGCCATGAAGGGGCCGAAGGTGGAGGCGGAACTGCCGGAGGCGCTGCGGGGGATCAAGCTGCTTGGTGGCGGGCCTGTCGTATCGCATGCGGTTGAGCTTGAGGGGACGGAGAATCGCCGGATCATCGAGATCCGCAAAATCGGTCGGACGGACAAGCGGTTTCCGCGCTCGCCAACTTATGCCAAGGGGAAGCCGATGTAAGGGAAGAGCTGAGTTGGCCCGATGTTGCCCTTTCGCCCATTTTAACAGATCGTTAACGGCGGCATTTGCGAGCCGGCTGAAATCTATTGATTTGGCCGGATTTATTGGACTTTTGAGGTAAGGATTTTGCGGTGGGGGAGTTGCATCGTCAAATGCCGACAAACTAACAGGCTATAATCGGACAAGTCTGCAAACGGGCCGAGTTGCTGGTGGCAGAGGGTGCCTGCCTGCCGGAGTTCAAGGAGTCCACGATGCTTGTGTTGGCGCGTCAGCGTGATGAAACGATCATGATCGGGGAGGACATCTCCGTGACGATTGTGGATATCCGCGGCGATAAGGTTCGGCTGGGGATCAATGCGCCGAAAAATGTTCAGGTGCACCGGCAGGAAGTGTTCGACGCGATCCGGCGCGAGAACCGGGCGGCGTCGCAGCTTCGGCCTGAAGACATTGCGCTGCCCAGAGGTAAATTCAACGACGAGCAACTGGCGCAGTTGCGAAGCTCGGCCTTGTTTCGGGCGGCCGTCGAACAGGCGAAACTGGGATTGGCCGAGGGCGGGCTGCCGATTGGATCGGTGCTGGCGCGGGGGGATGAGATCATTGCGGCCGGGCACAATCGACGGGTGCAGGACGGCGCGCCGATGGCGCATGCGGAGATTGATTGCCTGACGCGGGCGGGGCGGCAGACGAGTTATGCTGACTGGGTGTTGTATTCGACGCTGATGCCGTGCTACTTATGCAGCGGGGCGGTGGTGCAGTTTGGGATTAAGAAAGTGGTTGTGGGGGAGTCGGTGAACTTCGCGGGCGGGCCGGAGTTCATGCGGAAACACGGGGTGGAGATTGTGGATCTGCGCGATCCGGAGTGTATTCAGATGATGGGGGATTTTATCAAGGCGCATCCTCAGCTTTGGCATGAGGATATTGGGAAGTGAGCTCTATTTGTGGCCGGTCGGGGGCTTTTCGCCGAGGTATTTTCTGGCGATCGCACTGGCGAGATCGACGTCGTTGATGTTGGCGAGGGTGCACAGCCAGGCGAAGACGTCGGCGAATTCTTCTTCTAGGTTGGCGCGGTCTTCGCCGTGCAGGGCGGTGGCGAGCTCGCCTATTTCTTCTATGAACCAGAGGAATGTTTTGGGCGTGCCGCGGGCACGGTCAACGCTTTCGTATTTTTCGAAGATGTGCTTCTGAAAATCGGCGATCGTGAGGTTTGCTACATTCATCATAATGCCGACTATTCGGGGGTGCCGGGAACGATGGTTTCGTCGTGGGCCTTTTTGGCGAGCTTGTTGATGATTTCGATGGTTTGTTTTTCGCCGGCGGCTCCGGCGGTGTTGCCCTGCTTTTCGTAGACGGCCTGAAGGGCCATGTGCGCTTCGGCGTCGTAGGGGTCGATGTGGACAGCGTCCAATGCGAAGGTGAGGGCCTGGGGGAGGCGGTTGTCCTGCAGGTTGACCCGGGAGAGCTTCTTGGCGAAACGGTCGTCCTTCAGGGAGACGTTGTGCAGGGCGAGCAGGTGCTGGGTGGCCTTTTCGACGTCCTTGGTTTCGCCGTCGAGGTAGAGGCCGGCGAGGCGCTGATGGGGCATGGCGTCCATGGGGCGGAGGGTGGCGATCTCTTCCCAGATTTTGACGGCCTCGGCGTTCTTGTGCTGTGTGACCAGCTCTTCGCCTTTCTTGCGGAGCTCGGCGTATTTCTTGCTGGATTCGGGGTCGTAGCCCCAGGTGGCGATCTGCTTTTCGGTCCAGGCGAAGAAGTCGGTGGAGAAGGCGGAGAGGGTCTTGCCTAAAAGATCGGGGAAGACGACGTCCTGCTCCTTGCCTTTGCGGAACTCGGCGAGCATTTTCAGGATGGTTTCGTGGCCCCAGGTTTCTTCGATGTACTGGCAGATCCAGGCGGACTGGGCGTAGGCGAGCTGACGGTCCATGGGCCGCTTGGGACGGACGAAGCCCCAGGTGAGGCCTTCCATGGTGAAGAGCTCGTGCTTCTTGACTGCGCCGTAGAGCATGGGGACCCATTCCCAGCGGAGGGGCGAATGTTCTTCCTGAACGGCGAGGCCTTCGGTCATCCAGTGGGCGATGCGGTTGTCGGTGGCGGCGAGGGTTACGGTGTGGGTGAACTCGTGGCGAAGGACCTGGGCCCAGTTGTAGGTGCCCATGGTGGCGTCGCCTTTGCGCGGTGAGACGAGGGCGATGACGCGGCCGGTGCTTGCGCCGACGGTGCCGATCCAGGGTGAGCCGGTGGTGCGGACGGAGAAGGCGTCGTGGGTGGGGAATACTTCGATGTAGGTTTTGACCGGCGGCTCGGTGCGGAAGTCGCTGCAGACTTCCTTGTAAATGCCTTCGAGATAGGTTGCGAAGTATTCGGGGATCAGCGGGTCCTGATCCGCGTTGTACATGATCTTGAAATGGTCGGTTTCCTTGACGGCCATCTTGTCGAGCATGTCGAGGAGGATGATGTAATTGTGGGTGCGGTGGTTGAAGGGATCGAGGGCCTGGGCGGCGTCGAGGGTGAGGCGGGCGCTGCGTTCGTCGCCGCTCTGGGTGTAGAGGAGGCCGAGGCCGTTGCGGGCGGCGGTCCACCAGGGGGCGCGTTCGATGGCGATTTTGTATTTTGCTTCGGCGCGCGGGTATTGGCGCATGCCGCCGAGGTGTTCGGCGACTTCGAGATAGGCGGTTGCGTCGGGCTCGGGGGTGGTCTTGTCGATTTTGGCGAGGACCTCCTCCATCTTTTCGTCTTTGAGCTGGAGGGCGTAGCAGGAGGCCTGGAGGCCGAGGGCTTCGATGTTGTTGGGTTGCTTGGCGAGGACGCCTTCGATGACGCTGAGGGCGTCGGTGGGACGGCGCTGCTGGACGAGGTTGCGGCAGTCGAGGAGGGCGGCGTCGATGCTGGCGGGGTCGAGGGAGCGGAGGAGGGCGATTTCGTGTTCTGCCCCGTCAAAGTTCCAGCCGGCGACGGCGGCCATGGCGAGGAGGATGTGGGTCTGGGGGTTGGTGGGATTTCCGCGGAGGGCGGCCTTGAGTTCTTTCTCGGCCTCTTTGTCGTCGTCGTGGGAGGAGATGTATTCGGCGGCGGCGAGATGGGCCGGCCAGTAGCCGGTGTCGATCACGTCGTAGGCCTGGGTAAACATCTTCAGGATGGTGTTGTCGATGCCGGGCGTTTCCCTGGTTTGCTGTTCGATTTGCGCCCAGCGGCCGAACGCACGGCCCATGAGGGTGACGTCTTCGGCGTTGTCGTATTTGTTAATGCCTTCTTCGTCCCAGCTTTTCCAATAGGTGTCGTGAATGAGGGTGTAGGCGTTGCGGGCGGCGGACATGTTGCCGATGCGCTCGTTGATCTCGCCGAGGTAAAAGTTGGCGGCGATGTGGGTGGGGTATTTCTTGATGAGCGCGGTGAGGTCGGCGATGGCGTCGGCGTTTTTTCCGAGGTCGGAGAGAATGCGGGCGCGGAGGATGATGACGCGCGGCTTGGAGGCGATGGCTTCGTTGGAGAGGGCGGCGAGGGCTTCGTCGCGATGGCCGGTGGAGGAGAGGCAGGTGGCCTTTACGACGGCGATTTCGGCCGGGTCACCCTTGGTGACCTTGTTGAGCATCATGAGGGCGAGTTTGTAGCGGCCGGCGAAGGCGAGGGCCTTGGCCTTATCAAAGTCTTTGTAGTACTTGGGATAGATGAGGGCAGGGAGCTCCTCGGGCATGAAGCGTTCGATCCATTTTTGAGGGGCGGTTGCGCGTGCGATATCATCGTCGGCGCGAGCGGGGGCGGCGCTGAGGAACGGTGAAAGAACAAGGCCGGCGACGGTCCATTTCGCGAATTTTGATAAGTCCATACGAACGCCTCTCAAACCCACCCAGACTCCTGCCAAATTGGATGCGCGATGCGGAGCAAAGTTGCGGTGGGTAATTATAGCCGGGGGGTTGGGGGTGTGGAATGTGGGGTTTCGGGTTCGGGGTCAGGGTTGCGGGTTCAGGGTGCGGAATGGGCGGGGTGAACGGTTGGGGGTGTTGACGAGAATGACCAAGGCCCAATGGCCAACATAGGACCAAATCTCAATGACCAAGGGAGGCGCATTTGGACGGCGGGCTGTGCTGCCGTTGGATATTCGGTCGTGGAGGATTGTTACGCGGGTGGAATGGTGGGCGTGCCGCACTCGGGACATTTCTGGGGGGTGGCGCGGAGGTCGTAGCCGCAGTTGGCGCATAGGCCGGACTGTTTTCGGTTTCGCCTGGAGGACCGGCGCGCGAGGTGGATCGCGGGCAGGAGTGCTGTGGCCAGCACCACCAGGGGCATTGGAATGGTCAGGCGGCGGGTTTCGAACAGCGGGTCGTTTGGGCCGATGATTGGCCGATCCTGACCATGGATGTATTTAAACCATCGCATTGTACGGTGGGTTAACTCGTTGAACTGGTCGGGGTGATGTTCAAAGAAAAATTTTGGTCCCGTGCGGCCGGCGTTGAATAAGTGGATGTAATCATCGCGCTCGACTGGGGGGAAACGGCATATCCAACAGTCCGCGGTCAGGCGCGCGTAGAGAATTTGGAGGCCGACTGCTCTCGCCTGGGTTGGTTCGACGGCGAATTCGTAGCCGATCGAAGACGTGTACCAGTAACTGTGAATCCACAGGACGCAAGCTGCGAGGCAGAGTAGGAGGGACAGGGTTGAAGGGATGACAGAGAACCGCCGCATGGTGCGGTTATGGTAGCGGAGTTGTGATTGGGTGGGTGCAGGACATCGATGATTGACTTTCGATGCTGGCGTCTTGCCCGCGGCGAATTGCACCGGATTGGCTTCATCGCAATACTTCTACCAATGCCACCCGCCGCCCAGCCCTGGAACGACTGGTATCACTGCATGGCCAGCACGCGGGGCACACACCTGCCTGACGATCCGCGCGGCCTGCGCCCGCGCGAAAACGATGTCCAGGTTGAAGCGCGATACGATAAATCACCTCCGCGCGGCATTTATGCTCTTCTTTATGACCGGCCGAAATCCCCCGCTTCGCGCCGGGCGGTTTATCTTCCCGCGAGCCTGAGCGCTCCGGTTCTGGATTTCGTGGTCCAGAGCCTTCTTGATCAGAAGCTTGATCTGATTGCCGGCTCCCTCGACGACCATCACCTTCACTTTCTGGCCCGGGTCAGAAGCCACGATCCGCGCCGTCAGGTTATGTGCGCTACCGCTTTCGCGGCGAAGCAGGCGGTGTCTGCGAGTCTTCTGGCCGATCTTGGCCTTGATCACACCGACGATCTTTGGTCGAAATCCACCAGAGTTGTCCCCATAGCCGACCGCGCACACCAAATCAGCATCACGAAATTCATTCTTGGTCAGGGCAGGCGTGGCGCAGCGACGTGGTCTTTCGCGCAGCGATTGCCTGCGGATTCGCGTTAGATATCACGGGCGCATCGGCTATTGTGTGCACGCAGCGATTCCATTGCCGTCAAAATCAGGAGTATCCTTCATGGAACCCATCCCGCCGCCGATGCTTCCAGGGCAATCTGCGCCAGTGGCCGACACGTTTTTGACTGCCGTTCCACTTCCGTATGCTTCGCAGCCGGCCGAACAACATGCACTGTATACGCCACGGGCGGTCGGGCTTGCGACTTTTCTTGGCGGGCCGCTGGCTGGCACCGTTGTGATGGCGATGAACTACCGGCGTGTTGGCCGTCCGGCGTCTGCGGTCAAGGCGATTCTTGGCGGCCTGGCCGGCACTGCGGCGCTGGGTGCGTTGGCGTTTGTGTTGCCGGAACATTCTCCCGGCTTCCTGCTGGGACTGATTCCGCTCTTTGTCATGGTGAAACTTGCTTCGACCCTTCAGGGTGAAACTGTCAATCGCCATAAATATGCCGGCGGGAAGATTGCCTCGATGTGGAAGGCGGCAGGCGTGGGGCTGCTGAGCCTGATCCTGCTGGTTGCCGTCGTCTTCGCCGCCGTCTTTTCGTGGGAGTGGTTAAGGGCGGGTTCCAGTGTGGTGGTTGGTAATGCGCAGATCCGGTACTCGGGGAGTGCAACCAAGGCCGATGCCGAGGGTCTGGGCAAAGCGCTTGGGGATGTGGGGTTCCTCAATGGACAGCACGCCGTCACGGTTTTTTTCGTAAAGGACGCGAGCGGCAAAACGGTTAAATTCGTGGTGAACGAGACGGCCGGCCGGCAAGCGGGTACTCTCGAATTGTTTGTCGCCATTGTGGAAAAGATCGCGCCGTCGATTGGCGGCAAGCCGATCACGCTGAAACTTCTCAGTCCGCAACAGACGGAATTGCAGAGCAAAAAAGTCGAATGAGCCGGGGCCAGCCATGCCAAAACAATTTGAATCTTTCCGGCGGGGCGGGTCGCTGGGCTTGCTGCTGGTGGCGAGTTGTGTTCTTCAGGCCGTGTTCTGCGTTTCCGCAAGTGCCCAACCTGCTACGCGACCGGCGGAGCCCGCGGTTCCGCCTCTGCCGCGGGATGTCGTTGAAATCCGCCGGCAGATTGATCTTGGGAATCGTGAAATCACTCCCACGCTTCTTCTGTGGCTGGGCAGCGAACAGGATGGTCTTCGGGTTGGGCTTGGGGGCGTGCGCCTGCGATCGGCGATCTATGGTGTCGAACGCTTTAGAATCAAAGCGGCCATTCCATTTCTCATCAACCTGTACGACACGCCCACCGCGGCTCCCGAGATCAAGAACATGGCGGTCCGCGCCGCGATCCGGATCGACCCGGATTACTCGGCCGAGTTTTTTCATGAAATCCTTAAGGACGAAGCTCTGGCGGTGAATGGATATTCCGTTACTGCACATCCGACGGCGGCCGCGTACCTTACGCAGTCGGGCGATGCGGTTGGGCGCGGGTTTTTTATCGAAGGGCTGCGCGGCTTTTACGATGCCTATCCGCCCGGCGACATCAACATCGACTTTCATCACGAATCCCAGCGCCTCTTTGAGCCGGCATTCATCGAAGCGATTGTGGGCCTTGCAAAGGAGTATCCGCGCGGTCCGGCGCATGAGGATCTGCTGCATCTGATCGATCAGACCCGCGTCAATGCTCTCGACCTTGATGTGCTCCGCAAGCGCGCCCAGATGAACCCTCCGGATGAGGCTGACCTTAATGCGGCACGGCGCGACCGCTACACCGCTGTGATCGCCCTTGCCTACAAAGGCGCGGCCGAGGATGTGAAACTGCTGCAATCGCTGGTTCCGGAAATTGACATTCAGGGCACCGTTGTGGCTGCTCAGGCGCGGCAGCTCACCAGTCTCACTGATGAAGGCGTCGTGGAAATCCGCCGACGCCTTGGACTTCGCATGGGCAATGTCGCCGCTGCCCCGACAACTGTTCCTGCAACCGCTCCGGCCCAGGAGCATGGAGAGGATGAGGCCGGCGCGCAGATTCTCCGATTTGAGCGGCTTCAGCGGTCGTTCAACGACGGGCCGATTGAGTTCGCCCAGCTCTTTACGCTCGATGGCTACAGCCCGCCCGAAGTCGTTCGCATTACGCCCGAGCTCGCCAATCGCCTCGCGCTGATTTCCTATGGCGCACCCATTCTTGCGAAGCTTTCGCCCGATCGCCGTGATCTGGTCTGGTTTCGCCCGATCGATCTTCGGCCGGGCGAAAACCTTGCCGATGCGTGGGTTTTTCAGAAAACCATCCATCTGAAGACCGGCCAGTGGGAGCACCTTGGGGTTGTGCTCAGCAAGGCGGGCCGCGAGTTGACGGTGCGCATTCCCAATCGCCGCGGCAAGGATGGAACGTTTGGGAGCGATTCGCGGATGGCGAAAACTGTCGCCGCGCTTCATGCGGGGGATGTCGTGCAAATCGCGATCGAGGAAGTCGCCGGCCTGACCATGCTGTCACAATTTCGAGCCTACGTCCCACACCTTCGCGCCACATTTATTGCGCTTCACGAAGACGAGGTTGATTCCAAACCGGTTACCTTCCTTGAGGTCAATGTCGGCCGAAAACCTCACCGCTATATTCTTCCGGAAGACCCGGGCACGGCGGCGACGGTGGAGATTCTCAAGACGCTGTCGGGGGGCTGCGAAGTGAGTGTTGTGATTGA
>JBBRHH010000181.1:0-10288 GCA_038222915.1 Tepidisphaerales bacterium | reverse complement strand
CACCGTCTCCGAGCGCATCTATTTTGCCGGCGACACCCTCTCAACCCTGGGCCTCGGCGAATTCCGTCCGCTGGGCGCATTCTGGCAAATGATGACGGCCGTCGCCGCCGGCACCGGCTTTGTGCTTGTTGGATTGGCAGTGGCTTACATCGTCCCGGTCATCTCCGCCGCGACGCAGAAGCGACAGGTCGCGGTCTGCATCTGGAGCCTCGGCCGATCGCCCGATGAGATCATCATGCGCGCGTGGAACGGCGTCGACACCACGGCGCTGGGCCCGCATCTGGTGCAGCTCACCGCCCTGTTGGCGCTGCTCGGCGAAAGCCACCTGACCTACCCGGTCCTGCACTACTTCCACAGCTCCAAGCGCAGCTCGGCGGTAGCGCCGAGCGTGGCAGCGTTGGACGAAGCGCTCACCATTCTCGAGTGCGGCCTCGAAAAAGGGTGCAGCCTCGATCTGCCTGCGCTGGGCGCGGCCCGCGAATCGCTCAGTGAATTTTTGCGAACGCTCAATCCGGCACTGGTGGAAGAGGTCGAAAACGCGCCGCCCGCCCCGAGCCTCGCTTCGCTGCGGCAGGCCGGCATTCCGGTGGTGGATGATCAATTGTTTCAGGAAGCGGTTGCTTATCTCGCCCCGCGGCGGCGCCTGCTATTGGCGCTGGTGCACAACGAGGGATGGAAGTGGGAAAATGTCTGGCCGCCCGACGGGCCCATGCCGCTGGATTCGTCAATGGGCGCTTTCGACGCACGCACGCCGGCCGTGCCGGAGAAACGGCTGTTTTAGACGCGGACAATGACAGGCCGGCCCGGTTTTCGTATAATCCCTCGCCTTATGGATGAAGCTATACGCAAGCAGCTCGTGCCGGGAACCAACGTGGTTGTCACCCAGCAGATCGCGATGCGCAAGACATCGTTGAACAGTGAGACAGAGGGCACCATCGTCGATTTCCAGCAACGCCCGACCGGCAGTTGGTTCGCCCATTCCAAGGGCGACAAGCTGTGGCTGGATCGACTGGTGTTGCGCAAGCCCGATGGGGAAATCACCACACTGAACCTGGACGAATACAGCCACCTGGAGATTCTGGGCAAGGCACAGGGATATACAGCGCCGACGAAGGTCGCGGAGACGGGGTCGGGGATGAAGTAGATTCCCGCCGACAGGCGTTGCATCAAGTTATTGATGGCACTGATCTTAGATCCGGTTTCGAATGGCTATATCTTCGTTGGAATCGGCCGGATTTTCTTGACTTGGCTCGCCAACAGACGATAATGAGTTTGAAGGTCGTGGCGCACGCCGGTCCGTTTAGGACGTAGAGGTGGACGGTCGAAAGACCATCAGCCAGCCGGATGTCCCCCACGACCTTCATTTTTTCTTATAGATTGTTTTAACGGATAGGCCTGCAATGGCCTGAATCTCTTCAACGACAACCAGCCAGCCATTTGTATATTCCTTCTGGTACACAATTCTTGGCATCTCTTTGACCACCGAAAATTCAGTAATGTGTCGCGGATCGATTACTTCCGGAATGCGCTGAAAATCCACGAGATTCATCACAAGATCAGGATTGGTTTCCGCCGCAGCGTGTCTATTGCACGCGTGCGAAATAAGAGAGTCGTCAAGAACGTGTAGGTGACCAAGGGGAACGGCGAAGATTGCATCATAAGTCGAGATATTTTTGCTACCAGTGTAATCGTATAATTTGTGACGAATTGCCTGGGATTCCCACGCCTGCACAACGCGAAACACTACGCCTTGTCGATGGCGATTGGACTCACGATTCCTGGTGGCATACTCGTGTAATTGTGCAATCGCCAAGGAAAGGGATTCGGGATCGTCAAGAACCGCGACAAGGCCAGATGGGAGGCGCCTGCGTCCGATTGAGTCAGAGGCGTTCTTGAACGGAATGCTTTTCATTGACCTTGGCGTTAAGGGTAAGTCAACCGCTGAAAAATTGCATTTGTATCGAGTGCATATGAATGCCCTTTTCGTTACCCTCAACCCACCCATGGACGCAGCAATCTTCGGCCTCATCGTAGCTGATCTCATCGCCGAGCCGATGGACCTCCGCAATCCTCCCCCGCCCGGCGGCCTTCATCTCATCAACTCCATCGGCCTCACCACCGGCGGCAATGTCTGCAACGTCAGCCTCGCCATGGCCAGGCTGGGGATGAAGGTCGCGGCCACAGGACTTGTCGGCAAAGATGTGCTTGGAAACGCGGTCCTCGATCGCCTCCGCACTAGCGGCGTCGACACCAGCTTCGTCTTCGAAACATCCAAAGCTCAAACCAGTGGCACGATCGTCGCCGTTGAGCCCGGCGGCGAGCGCTGTTTCTTTCACACGCCGGGCGCTACCCCACTGCTCGACGCCGATGCGTTTCGCCGATGCTTTGAGATTTTCAGAAAGTGCAAGTACGTGCAGGTGGGCTACCTCGGCCTGTTGCCGACGCTCACCCCTGATCTGCCCAAAGTCCTCGCGGAGCTGCGGGCCTTTGCGCCGAATACCAAAATCGCCCTCGACACGGTGAACCCGCCGGGCGACGCCTCGATGCTGCCAGAGATCCTGCCCCACCTCGACATTTTCGCACCCAGCCGGACCGAGGCGCAGGCGCTTAGCGGCGCAAGTTCGCCGCAGGACATGGTGGCGGCCTTCCGCAAGCACATGCCGCGCGGCTTGATCGGCATCAAGCTCGACGCCGAAGGGTGCTATCTCGACGATGGCCGGCAGGCGGTCAAAGTCCCGGCCGCGAAAGTTGACGTCGTCGACACGACAGGCGCAGGCGACACGTGGTTTGGCGGACTGCTGACGGGACTTATCCGCAAAATGCCCCTCGAAAAGGCCGGGCGGCTCGCGAGCCGCGCCGCGGCCGATTGCTGCACGGCCCTGGGCGCAAGCGACGGCGTGCGCAGTTTTGACGACACCCTCGCCCGGCTCTAAAGCCGAATTTTCCGCGATCCACCTCAAATCCCGCTACAATTGCGATATGACTCTTCCGATGGTTGGCAGCTGGTCCGTCCGCGTCCATGCGGTGAAGCCCTTCACGATTCACAGCGATCTTTACTACGAGCTTCACGTCAGCCGGCTGGATGAGCAGCAGGACCAGGTAGTGTCCATCCGCGTTCCCCAGCATGCGGTTAAAGCGCAGCCGGCCGAGGGAGAGAACCTGTCCGTTACTTTCCTGATGGGCCAGGTCACCGGTGCGACACCGATCTGAAAACCATGCGCCACGTTCTCTCGATCCTCGTCCTGCTCGGCGTTGTCGTCTGCGGCACGACGGCCGGGCTTTGGGTTCGCAGCCATTACGTCCGCGATCGTCTTGGTTGGGAATCCTATGATCAGAATACATGGCGATGTCGAAGCGTCCTCTTCGATAGCCGGCCCGGCCAGTTGGGAGTGCAAATCGCCAACGTCACGCCGCAAAGCGGCTGGCTTGTCGCCCAGTTTCAGCAGAAGTCGATGCAAACCAGCTTCTACCGCCACGCCGATCCGCCGGTCGCCCACGGATGGACGGGCTATATACTCTGGTCAAAGCTTGGCCTTTGGCTCGACGGCTGGAAAACGCCACTGCCGGATCGATTGTCGAGCGGCTGGCGCATCGTGCTCCCATACTGGTTTTTGATCCTGACTGAATTGGCCCTAACGGCCGGAACAATCCGCCTTCGATGGCGCTCCAATCGAACCCACCAACACGCCCGCCCCGGCTATTGCGCGCAATGCGGCTACGACCTCCACGCGAGCAAGACAGATGTCCGGAATGCGGCCGGACACTGGGCTGATTGCAGTTCTGAAGGTCATATGCGCAGGGCAGACGTTGAAGCCGGAATACGCAACTTGTATGGCGCGCGCCCGTCGACATGGAACGTGCATCCCTCCAGTGCGAGGAATGTTAGAGCAGCCGCAGGGACAAGCATTTTGCCGTCGGCAAAAGTCTTAAAAGAGAATCGCCCCGGCAGATAGCCTAACGCGCGCCGCTTGGCATCTTCACTATTGAAACGAATAAGGATCATATTCACGTCAGATAAGGCGTCCGCCAAATATCAGCAAATGCGGTGTGTCAGATCTTTCTAGGATACCGCAGCAGACGGGACATTTGCCACTCCATAAATCCGCGGAGGATGCCCCACATACATCGCCCGCGGCCGAATAATCCGGTTGTGATCGTGCTGCTCAATAATGTGCGCACACCACCCCGCCACCCGCGCCGCCGCGAACATGCAGATGTTTAGCGCCGACGGGATCCCCAGCAGATACAACGCCGGGGCGGCATACAGGTCCAGATTTGCGTACAGGTGCTTCTCCCGTTCCATCGCGGCTTCCAGCGCCTCACAGATCTCCACCCAGTGCGTCTCCCCGGCCCGGATTCCCAGTTGCCGCACCAGTTCGCGCATCGTTGGTACGCGCGAATCGCCGGTGCGATACACCCGATGGCCAAAGCCCATGATCTTTTCCTTGTTCGCCAGCCGCTCCTTCAGCCAGGATTCAGCGTTCGCGGGCTCACCGATTTCGCGCAGCATCTTCATTGCCTCTTCATTCGCTCCGCCATGCAGCGGCCCTTTCAGCGTTCCCATCGCGCTGGTCACGCCCGCGTACATGTCGGCCAAAGTCGAAACGGTGACACGAGCCGCGAAAGTCGACGCGTTGAATTCGTGCTCGGCGTATAGCGCCAGGATGATGTTGAGGGAGCTAATTCGCCATTGTTCCGGCTCCTTTCCATTCAGCGAAAAGAGCAGCCTCGCCGCGTGCGTCAGGTGCGAACCGGGGGTTGAAGGGGTTTGTCCTTGTGCGATCTGCCACCCGGCCGTCATCAGCGCCGAAGTCTTTGCGATGATGCGAATCGCCTTGCGCAGGTTCGCGTCGTGCGAATTGTTGTTCAGTTCCGCATCAAACGCCCCCAGCATCGAGACGCCCGTGCGGATCAGATCGATTGGGGCAGCATCGCGCGGCAGAAGCCGAAGCATTGCAATGACCGGCGGCGGCAACACAAACTCCGCGGCCAGTTCCTGACGCAATCCCTCCGACTGCGCCGTCGTCGGCAGTTCCCCATTCAGCACCAGCCACGCGAGATCCTCAAAATTCCCCCCGACGGCAAGTTGCTCAACGTTGTATCCGCGATAAAGCAGCCCGGCCGTTGGATCGACGTAACAGATCGCCGTCTCGCCCGCGATGATTCCTTCAAGGCCGGGGCTGTAGGGCAGTTTGGTTGGTTCCGCCATGAGGTCCCTTTCGAAAACGTTCGGCTATTTCGTCCACCCTTCCCACTCCTCAGCAGGATCGTAGTTCAGCAGATCGTAGAGTTCCTGGCGCGTCTGCATGTGCTTGAGCGCCGACTTCTGCGTGCCGCTCTTCTTCAATTCCGCGAGAAATGCCTCGGCCGCACCCATGGTGAGCCGGAAGGCGCTCATCGGAAAAATCACCATGCGATACCCCATCGCGGCCAGCTGCTTCACACTCAGCAACTCGCTCTTCCCAAACTCCGTCATGTTCGCCAGCAACGGTGCATTCACGCGCTTCGCGAATTCCCGAAACTCCTTCGCGGTCTCCAGCGCCTCGGGAAAGATTGCATCCGCACCCGCCTCCAGATACGCCAGCGACCGCTCAACCGCGTTATCAAAACCTTCCACGCTCCGGGCATCCGTCCGCGCGATAATCAGAAAGTCCTTGTCCTTGCGAGCCCGAACCGCCGCCCTCAGTTTTTCCGTCATCTCCTCAATCGAAACAATCTCCTTCCCAGCCAAATGCCCGCACCGCTTGGGAAACACCTGATCCTCAAAATGCAGACCGGCCAATCCCGCCTTCTCAAATTCCACCACGGTCCGCGCCGCACTCTGATGCCCGCCAAAGCCTGTATCCGCATCCGCAATCGCAGGAATATCCACCGCCCGCGCGATATACCCCGCCAGCTGCGCCACTTCGGTCAGCGTCAACAATCCAATATCCGGAACCCCGGCCGTCGCGTTCGCGAGCCCCGCGCCACTGATATACACCGCATCAAATCCCGCCCGCTCCACCAGCCGCGCCGTCGCGGCATTGAAGACCCCCGGCATCGCAACACATCCGCGCCCAATCAGGCCGCGAAGCGTTGCCGCAGCGGATTTATCGCTGGCGCGTTTCGTCCGTCTCTTCATTCAGGCTCCCTCAATGCGGCCCTTCCTTCTCCAGCAATTCCATCATCTCATCCAGGCTTGGCGCATCGTCCAGTTGCCAGACCCAATCGGCCAATTGCCCCGCGCGCTCGCGGCCCAGCACAGGGTCGGCCAGTGCGTGAAACTTTTCCTCCACCCGCTCATCGCTCATCCGATTTCCCGAATGTCCGCACGGATAATCCACCCGCTCGGTAAAGGTCTTTCCGTCTTTCAATTTGACGGTGACGATATTCCCTACCGCCTTCGGATAGAGCGCGCTCAGCTCCAGATGCCGCAGGACTTTTACGCGTCCGACGAGAGCCAACAGCGTCTTGTCCGCGATTCGCTCCTCGGAAAATTGCCGGTGGGTAATATCGCCGTCCATCAGCGCGGCCGCCGTCATGTAGGGCAGGCTATGGTCGGCCGTTTCGCGGCTGGTGGGAATCCATTTTTCCGGCTCGCTGCCGATGATGTCCACGGCCGCGTCGTGGCTCTCGACCACGATAAATTCGATGTCCGCCGGGCTTGGAATTCGAGGGCGGATTTTTAACGCCGCCTCGATCGCGCTTTGTGCATGATATTCCGCCGGCCAGCATTTGATGCTTGTCCGCGTGATCATGCAGTCGCGTTCAGAACTCCCCCCATCCGCAAACGGCCCCGCAATCGGCAGCGCCCCGCTGACAAGTTTTTCAAACCCCATCGCCCCTTCAAAAATGGGCGCAGGCCCGGTCATCCCCTCGCGCGCCAGGATGCCCGCGAAGACGCCCTGCCGCGCTGCATCGGCGAAGGCGCAACCTTTCCAATGCGATAATTCTCCGACCCGTGTCTGCCGAAGGGCAGCACTGGAAACCCCCGCGATGCCGATCGCATGCCGAGTATGCTCAAAATCAAGATTCATCAATTTCGAAGCGGCAACCGCAACAGAGAAACAGCCATACGTAACATGATCCCACCCGATGGCACGAATGCTGGTCGCATCGCACAGCCGACACTGCACCTCATACGCGGCAACAATCGCGGTAATCAACTCCCGCCCCGAAGCGCCAATCGATTCCGCAATCGCCACGGCCGCCGGGATGTTGTCGCTTGGATGGGCAGGCTCTTTCGAAAGATACGTATCGTTGTAATCGAGGTAGCGCACCAGCACGCCGTTCGCAAACGCCGCCCAGTCCGGCGGCGCGATGTGCCGCGTTCCCCAAAGCGTTGCGCCCTGCGTCGCGGAAAAGCTCGAAGCAATCCGCCGGGCGATCACCGCCGGCTCGGCCGTCCATGCCCCCAGCGCACATCCCAGCGAATCGATCACCCGCCGCTTCACCTCATGTACTACGTCCTTCGTAAGATCTTCAAAACGCAATCCAGTTGAATAGTTTGCCAGCCGATTTGCGAGGGGAATATTGGGCATGGTCGCTTCAACTCCATTCTAGCCTCGTCCACACGAATACGCAGCCCAGACGACTTATATGGACGCAGCGGCGGCAACTTCGCCCTTTCGATGCTGCCCGTCCAGGAGACAACTCACGTTCACGTCTCCCATCACATTGATCACCGTGCGGCTGCGATCCAGAAACCAGTCAACTGTCAGCAGTATGGCGATGTATTCCACTGGCAGGCCGACGGCCGTGAAAACCAGCGTCATGGTGACGAGCCCCGCCTCCGGAATCCCGGCGGCGCCGACCGACGCGACGATGCTCGTCAGCACGATGATCACCTGCCGAACAAGGCTCATCTGCACGCCGATCATCTGTGCGATGAAGAGCGCCGACATCGCCTCGTAAAGCGCCGTCCCGTCGTTGTTGAAATTCGTCCCGATCAGCGCACCCAGGCTCGCCGATTCTTCCCGCAGCCCAACTTTGTTCTTTAGCGCTGCGTAGGTCACCGGCATGGTCGCCGTCGAGCTGTCGGTTGAGAAAGCCATGATCAGCGCATCGCGCATATCGCTCAGCAGTTTCATCGGCCGAACCCAGGACTTCATGCGGATGCGAATCAGGTAATAGGTCAACTGCAGGCTTAGCCCCAGAAGCACCGCGAGAACAAACGCCGCCAGTGCCCGAAACGGCTCAAATCCCTGCGTGCCAATGATGCGCGCGACGATGCCAAGCACGCCAAACGGGACCAGGTCGATCACCCAGTGCAGCACCACGATGATGCATTCGAACCCGACAGTGATGAAATGGCCGACGGTGTTCACCGCAATCGGATGGTTGTGTAGCCGACGCAGCGCGATCCCAAACGCCAGCGAGACCAGGATCACACCGATGACGTTATTGTCCACCAGCGGCTTGAGCAGGCTCTCCGGAATATTCTCCATCAGTGCATCGAGCGGCTGTTTCGACACATGCAGCTTGTCGCCATGCGGCTCCAGGTGCGACCACCGGCCCGGCCTTACCACATTCGCAACCAGCAGCCCGATCAAGATCGCCACGAGCGTGTTGGTAATCAGAATGACCGCCAGCCGCCCGGCATCCCGCGCCGCGATGTTCGCGGTCCGAATCGCATTCAATACCGCAAAGAAAATGAGCGGCGGAGCCAGCGCCCCCAGTATGCGCAGGATCAACTTGCTTGGAATCTCCAGATACCGCGCCCGCTCCCGTAGCAACAGCCCCGCTCCCACACCAACGATCGCCCCGCCAATAATCCGCTGATACAGCGGAATATCATGCCACCATGCAAAGATGCCGGTTTTGGGCTCGGATGGATCGGCAGGTGGTGAAGTCGATTCGCTCATCGTTGCGAGTAGTTATACGGAATCGATTCAGAATTCGATATGATATCGATTATCATTCATGCCAAGTTGGAACAACTGGTATCACTGCACCGGCAGCACCTACGGCGTTTGGCTCCGAGGCGACCCGCGCGGCTGGCGCGCACGCAATCACCGCGAACATGTTGACGGCGACTACAAAAATCCGCCTGCGCGTGGAACATGGGATCATCTCCATGAGGAGTCGAAGCATTCACTGAAATACCAGCGCGTCATCCTGACCGCATCAGAACGAAAATTCCTCTGCCGCGAGGTGGCCCTCTCGCTGTTGTCCGACAATGTTGAAGTCGTCGAACTTTGTATAGGTGCTAAACATTGGCATCTTCTCGCCCGATTTCAGCCAGTTGGCTCCGGCATGCTGACGAATGACCGAACCGCTCGGACGCTGATTGGTCGCGCAAAGGGTCGAAGCGCGCATTCGATGACGAAGGCAGGGCTTCGAGAACCGGGACGAATCTGGTCGGTAAGATGTCGTGCCATGCCTGTCAGGGACCGGTCGCATCAAGTCAATATTGCGCGCTACATCCAACGACACTCCGCAAAAGGCGCCGCCGTTTGGTCTATCCAGAAGAAACTGGAGAGCAACGCGGTTTCCAAGCCCAGGGATTTATCCCTGGGTCGGTGTGCCGATCCCCAGGGATAAATCCCTGGGCTTAGAAATCTCGAACCCTATGCGATTTGCGGGCAACGATTGATCGCGCGTAAGATTTCCACACACATGCAGATTGGTCCCATCCATCTCCACAGCCCCTTCTGCCAGGCGGGCCTCGCCGGCTACAGCGACCGCGCCATGCGCCTCGTCGCCCGCCGCCATGGCTGCCCTTACGCCGTCACCGAATCGCTTCTGGACGTGATCATGCTTAACGGCGGCAATGGATTGCGCAAGTCGATCGACATCAACGACGAAGACCACCCCGTCGCTGGGCAGATCATCGGCTCCGAGCCCGACCAACTCGCCCGCGCCGCCTGCATCATGCACGAGCACGGCTACGATGTTGTCGATCTCAACTTCGCCTGCCCGGTCAAAAAGATCAAAAACAAAGCCCGTGGCGGGCATATGCTGCGCGACGTCCCGCGCGCCATCGCCATCCTCAAAACCGTCCGCGATGCACTTCCACCATCCGCAACTCTCACCGCCAGCATGCGCCGCGGCTTCGACGACTCGCCGGAATCCGAAGATCAGTTTTACCAGGTGTTCGAATCCGCCTGGGAAAACGGCTGCTCCGCCGTGCGCGTTCACGCTCGCACCGTTGAACAAAAGTATCTCGGCGCCAGTCGCTGGCCATTTCTCAAACGCCTCAAATCCCAATACCCCAACCGCACCATCCTGGGCAGCGGCGATCTCTTCACGGCACAGGACGTCGTCCGAATGTTGCGCGAAACCAACGTCGACTGCGCCTGGGTCGCCC
>JBBRHH010000180.1:0-10347 GCA_038222915.1 Tepidisphaerales bacterium | reverse complement strand
TAGCACCGCCATGGAAATCAACGCCGGCTATCCCCGCCTCGATCTCGACGAAAACAACGCGAAAGCTGCTGTCCAGGCCGGCGTGATGCTGTCCATCGACACCGACGCCCACAGCACCGAAGAACTCGACAACATCCCCTTCGGCCTCGGCGTCGCCCGCCGCGCCTGGGTCACCCCCGCCAACGTTATCAACTGCCTGAAGCTTCCCGAACTGAAAAAATTCCTCAAACGAAAGCGCTAGGAAAGGGGTGGGCCGTGGACCATCAACAGATCAGTGGTGTACTAAAGGAAACCTTCGGCTTCGATGCACTCCGTGAAGGTCAGGAGCCGGTCATGACCCGCCTGCTGGAAGGCCGCTCGGTACTCGCCGTCTTCCCCACCGGCGCAGGCAAATCCATGTGCTATCAGTTGCCCGCCCTCCTCATGAACGGCCTCACCCTCGTCGTCTCGCCGTTGATCGCCTTGATGAAAGACCAGATCGACTTTCTCAAATCCAAAGGCGTCCCCGCCGCGCGTCTCGACTCCACCGTCGAACGCACCGAAGCGCTCCAAACCTATTCCGACCTCCGCGACGGCACCCTCAAACTTCTCTACATCGCCCCCGAACGCCTCGCCAGCGAACGATTCCTGCAAACCCTTCGCCGCGTCCCAATCTCCATGATGGCCGTCGATGAAGCTCACTGCATCAGCGAATGGGGCCACAACTTCCGCCCCGACTATCTAAAGCTCGCCGGCCTCGCCCGCGAGCTCAAAGTAGGCCGGGTGCTGGGCCTGACCGCAACCGCCACGCCGGCCGTCGCAAAGGACATCGCAACCGCATTCGGAGTCGCCGACGATGACGTAGTCCGCACCGGTTTTCATCGCCCTAACCTCGAATTGCACGTGACGAGCGGTGCCGGCAATCGTGACTCTATTTTGATCGAGCGACTGCGCGCAAGGCCCGCAGGCCCAACCATCGTCTATGTCACCCTGCAAAAGACGGCCGAGCAAGTCGCCGCCCGCTTGTCCGAAAGCGGCTTCGCCGCCCGCCCCTATCACGCCGGCCTCGACGCCGAGGAGCGTCATTCCATCCAGGACTGGTTCATGTCCTCCCCGACCGCCATTGTCGCGGCGACCATCGCCTTCGGCATGGGCATCGACAAGTCCGACATCCGCTACATCTATCACTACAACCTCCCCAAAACGCTGGAGAACTACGCCCAGGAAATTGGCCGGTCCGGCCGCGACGGCAAGCCGTCAATCTGCGAAGTCCTCGCCGATCCCTCCGACCGCATCGTCTTGGAAAACTTCACCTACGGCGACACGCCAACCCGCGAGGCGATCGATTCATTCCTCCAAGACGTCCTCTCCCGCGGCCAAACCTTCGATGTCTCGACCTACGAGCTCTCGGGCAACCACGACATCCGAAATCTCGTCGTCGATACGCTGCTCACTTACCTCGAGCTCGAAGGCCTCATCGAAACCACCGGCCCGTTCTACAGCGAATACAAGTTTCAGCCCCTACGAACCTCAAAAGAAATGCTCGCCCGATTCGACGCCCCACGCGCGGAGTTCCTGCGCAAAGTGCTGACCCGCGCCCAGCGCGGAAAGACTTGGTGGAAGCTCGACCTCCAGGAAATAGTGAACGCCACCGGCGAACCCCGCTCCCGCATCGTCGCGGCGTTGAACTACCTGGAAGAGCAGGGCGACATGCTGCTACAGATGGCCGGAGCGCGGCAGGGCTATCGGCTGAAACGCGCGCCGGAGAATATGCCGGCCCTCGCCGAAAAACTCTTCGAGCGATTCCTCGCCCGCGAGCGCCGCGATGTAGAGCGACTGCAAATCGTGATGAATTTCACATCGTTCGCCGGCTGCCGAACCAAATATCTGTTGAATTACTTCGGCGAAGACCTGCCCAACAATTGCGGCCACTGCGACTGGTGCATGGGCGATCGCCCGACTACGTCTCAAAACGCAAACACGCGCCCCAGCGCCAGCGAGCGCGATCTGTCTGTCTTACGCGAAGTCCAATCCGCCGATCACGCCGCCCTCAACTCGCCGCGCCAGTTGGCCCGATTCCTCTGCGGCCTTCCATCCCCCAGCGCCACCCGCGCCAAACTCACGCGCCATCCAAAATTCGGCGCACTCGGCCACATTCCCTTCAAATCCGTCCTGGAGGCCTGTGAAAACGCAAATTAAATCACGGCTTCGGCAAAGCAGGAGGGTCAACGTGCAGATGGCTCTGAAAGATCTGGTACAGCCATTCCACGTTCTCAATCTTCCCCTCCACAGCCTTATTCGGCATGATCAACTTCGGAATATTGCCACCGCCCAGCGACTGATACAGCCCCACCGATTCCTTGACGTGCAGTTCAACAAACGGGTCGGCAAGCGCCCTCGCAAAATTGTCCACGCCCACCAGCTCCTCCGCCCTGGCCTTGGCCTGCGCGGGAGTCGGCGGCTCCTTGCGGTCAAAAAACCAGTGGTCGTATTCACCCCACTTGCCGCGATCCGCACGGAATACCGCCAGGCTGTCGCGCGCATAATCACACGAGTTGATATGGTGCGGATCCGTCTTGGCAACGGCCTTGTTGCACTCGGAGTTGAGCGGGACAACGATCGAAACAATGGCCACCTGGCCGCCATATTCCTTGATCGCCTTTTCGAGAATCGGGTGAAGCTGACGACAAATCGGACACCCGTAATCAAACATCAATACAGCAACATACTTCGCGTCCCGCGGCCCCAGCGTCGGCCAGTCCGCCATATTCACAATCACCCGCCCACCGGCCGCGGAAATCTGCCGGGGTGCCAGCGGCTCATTGTCGACCAGCGACGGCGTCGGACCAACCGGAGCCGTTGTCGGCGGTGTTGGCGGTGTGATCGGTGGATCGGGAGTGACCGTCACCGGCGGAACCGGAGGAGTAACACCAGTCGAGGTTCCGACTCCCGAAGAAATATTGGGCGGGGCGGGCGGTGTCTCCTTGATCTCAGGATAATCCTTCACGGTGTAATGCACCGGCGGAGAGAAATGCGGAATGATCACCTGGCCGACGATCAGCACCACCACCATCACGCCGGCCGGGATGACCAGCACGGGCGGCCTCACCGCCGGCCCGCACGAACGCGACGATCGCCAGATTGGTGTCATGGTCAAAATCAGCAGCGCGGCGGCAAACCCCAGCGCATGATCGGTCAGGCACAACGGACACACCTGCTCAAGCAGAGCCAGTTGAATCGTTGTAAACCAGAGTGTTGCGCAGCTGACAATAATCGCAACGACTACCAGCACCGACCACGCATTGCGCCGCAGTGCAGGCGTCCCGGCTGTCAGCGCCAGCAGCGAAGCGCACAGCATCACCACATACACAGCAACCGCGGGAATCGCGACCGGAATTTTCCACCAGTGCGACCAGACACTTCCAAATGCTTCAGTGCAACCCGCACTGCCGCAACCAACCCCCTGCATCTCCAGCCAGGCAATAACCCCCGCCAGCCCCGCGGCGCAGACCGCCAACACCGGCACAAGCCACAGCAGCGGACTCTCCTTATGAGCGCCGCGCCTTCGTGGATTCTGCGATTCGTAATCGACCCTCTGGACTGGTTTCACGGCATCATCTTAGCAAACTTACGCGGTGACTGTCAGCAGCACGCGACTTACGGGTGTCTGGAAAGCGAGCCTATGCTATCCTGCTCAAATGCCGGCGGGAGTTTCCCCGGTTCGAATAACAACAAAGAGAAGGAACAAAATCATGCCAGTTAGAAAAGCACAAGCAGTTTGGCAAGGCGATCTGAAGTCGGGCACGGGCAACATCAGCCTTCCCAGCGGGGCTTTCAACGGTAAATATTCTTTCCAGACACGCTTCGAAGAAACCCCCGGGACCAACCCCGAAGAACTCATCGCGGCCGCCCACGCCAGCTGCTTTTCCATGGCGCTCTCACACGAACTGGCCAGTGCTGGCCATACACCCAAGCGCGTGAGCACGACCGCCGCTGTGACCCTCGACAAGGTGCCCGATGGATTTGGAATCACCAAAATTATCCTGACCACCGAGGGTGAAGTGCCGGGCATCGATGAAAAAACATTCATCGACTTCGCACAAAAGGCCAAAGTCGGTTGCCCCATATCCAAGGCCCTTTCCGCAACTCCGATTGAGCTCGTGGCGAAGCTGGTTGGCTGATCTGAAAGAAATCATGGAGGATTCAAGATGGCCGATGCGATGATATCCGACGTGCTGAATGGCAAGGTAGCCGTCGGCTCAAGTGTGACGGTCAAAGGCTGGGTGCGCACCCGGCGCGATTCCAAGGCCGGGCTCTCGTTCATTCATGTGAATGACGGCTCCTGCTTCGACTCCATCCAGATTGTCGCGGCCAGCACGCTGCCGAACTATCAGAGCGAAGTGTTGCACACGTCGGCCGGCTTCTCTCTGATCGTGACCGGCACGCTCGTCGCCTCGCAGGCCAAAGGCCAGAGCGTCGAACTCCAGGCCGAGCAGATCGTGGTGGTAGGGGGTGTGGACGATCCTGAAACCTATCCCGTCTCCGCCAAGCGCCACACCTTCGAATACCTGCGCGAAGTCGCCCACCTCCGCCCGCGCACCAACACCTTCGGCGCGGTCACCCGTGTGCGCCACTGTCTCAGCCAGGCCGTCCATCGCTTCTTCCACGAGCGCGGTTTCTTCTGGATCCACACGCCGATCATCACCGCCAGCGACGCCGAGGGCGCTGGCGCAATGTTCCGGGTTTCAACGCTCGATCTGCAAAATCTCCCGCGCACGCCCGAAGGCAAAGTCGATTTCGCCCAGGACTTCTTCGGCAAGCAATCCTTCCTCACCGTCTCCGGCCAGCTCAACGTCGAAACCTACTGCATGGCCATGAGCCGCGTCTACACCTTCGGCCCAACCTTCCGCGCCGAAAACTCCAATACCACCCGCCACCTCGCCGAGTTCTGGATGATCGAACCGGAGATCGCCTTCGCAAACCTCCATGACGACGCTGACTTGGCCGAGGCATTTCTGAAGTACATCTTCCGCGCCGTACTGAACGAGCGGCAGGACGATATGAAGTTCTTCGCCGAGCGCGTCGACAAGGAATGCATCGGCCGCCTGGAAAAATTCGTCGACTCCAGCTTCGAGCGCATGACCTACACCGACGCCATCGCCGCCCTCGAAAAGTCCGGCAAGAAGTTCGAGTTCCCCGTCAAATGGGGAATGGACATGCAGTCCGAGCACGAGCGCTACCTCACCGAGGAACTGATCGGCCGCCCAGTCGTAGTCATGAACTACCCCAAGGAAATCAAAGCCTTCTACATGCGCCAAAACGACGACGGCAAAACCGTCGCCGCCATGGACGTCCTCGCCCCCGGCATAGGCGAAATCATCGGCGGTTCCCAGCGCGAAGAACGACTCTCGGTCCTCGATGCAAGACTGGACGAGTTGCACCTGGAGAAGAGCGCCTACAACTGGTACCGCGACCTCCGCCGCTACGGCACAGTCCCCCACGCAGGCTTCGGCCTCGGCTTCGACCGCACCATCCTCTACGCCACGGGCATGGCCAACATCCGAGACGTAATCCCCTTCCCAAGAACCCCAAACAACGCCGATTTCTGACCGTCCACCCAAACCTTGACACCCGCCGCAATGCAGATAAACTCCGATGTTCCCAGTGGTCGAAAAGACCAATCCCGGGGCCATAGTGAAATGGGATCACGCCACCATGGCATGGTGGAATTTGGGGTTCAAATCCCCATGGCTCCATTCAGGAGATTTTTACCGCAATCCCCTGGGCGGGACATCCTTCAAAGCAAGTTTCTGTTCAGTGTGATAGCCCAGCTTGACGCTCAGAATGCGCGAATTGCCGGCGTCGGCGATGAACAATCGGCGGTCGGTGTACGCTGCAACGTAGCAAGCGTGAAAGAGCGCTACCTCGTCACCGCCGATCGACTGTGCATTCCCCGGCCCGCCATCGGCCACCAACGGCTTTCCGTCATCGACGTTGCCGTATTTCCCGATCCGCAAAATCAGGTTTCCGCTGCTGTCGAGGACTGCCACGCTGTAATGGTCGATTTCAGGGGCGAATGATCGCGCAAAATAATCGAGGGAAAACCGGGAGTTCCAGCAATCGCACCCGCCGCCGCTGTGGGATGGGTTGAATCCGTCCCAGCCCACGCCGCCATAGCACCACTCGGCGCCTTCCACCCAAGCCTTGCCGGTCCTGCCGTGGATCAGGTCAAACGCGCGGTTTGGCCATGCCTCCTTCGCGAGCGGCACGGCGGCAACGCTGCTGGAACTGATCACCTTCCCCTCTTTGGGCCGGAACTTGACCATCGTGCCCGTCATCTCGTTCCAGTACGGCTTGTCATCGTCGAGCACGCGCGTGGGCGAGGCCATCACGTAGATGCTGTCATTGCGATCCATGAAAGCGCCGTTCATCGCGCCAAGGCCTGGCACCGCGTCTTCCGCCACCAGAGTTCCGTGCGCATCCCAAACGTGAATCTCCTGCCAGCGTACCCGGCCGGGAAACATGCGCGGCGTGTACGGTTTGCCCGTGATTTCGTTCCGCGATCGCTCCCACGGGCTCTCATTGTCCTTACGGCCGGACTCTTCGGCGCGGCTGGTGCAGGAAATAATCAGGTTTCCCTTTGGCGATACACTCATGCCCCCCTGATTCCAGCAGACCGGACGGACGCCGGGCGTGGCGATGGCGGAGAGCACGTCCGCGCGTTTGCTGCCGCCCAGCGAGGTGAAGCCGACTCCCTTGTGTTCCTCGCCGTAATCCCAGGGCACTTCGCGCCAAGTGTGAGAATCGTATCGTGCGACCAGCGTGTCTGTCCGCAGATAGGCCAGCCCCTCCTGATCGAAGCAGATGTCCTCGGCATCGAACGGAATCTCAACCATCTGGACCTTGCCGGTCAGCGGGTCGATCTGCGGCATCCGATAAAACGATTTGCTGAATCCGGAATCCTCGAGCACATAAAGCTTGCCGTCCCTGGGGTTCACTGCCAGACGCTGGCGCGCAAAATCGGCGGGTTTCATCTGTACGACGGACGATTTCGCGTCATCGGCGAAATTTCGTTTGATCTGCCATTGGCCGTCTTTTTCGACCAGTATGCGGACGCCGTCGTTCATCCAGGGGTCGTGGTCGCGACGTTCATAGGCCCCAACACCGCCCCACGCGACGTCGATCCGCGAGATATTGTGCTTGCGCGCGACGGCCCACAGCGTAGGTGATGGCGCCCACCAGTCCACGGCAACGCTTGCGAGTGGGCCGGTCAGGAAAAACCCGGTCAGATTGATGTCGAATGGAAGTGGTTGAGTAGAGATGGGCTTCGGATCTTCCATCGGTCCATAGCGTCGCAGCGTCGGCTTCACCTTGTCCCATTGGAAGTCATGTTCCTTGGCAATCTTGTTCGACGCGCCAACAATCGGCCAGGAAAACACCCACAGTTCACCGTTCTTCGGATTGACCAGCACCTTGACAGGCTTGGGCGTGGCGACGGTCTTCAAGAGTTTTGCATCAGGCGAAAAAATCTGGATGCGGTCGTTCAAGGCATCGGTGACGTACACGCGCCCTTTCGCGTCGCAGTCCACTGATGTGGGAACGGTAAAATGCTCGGCGTCGCTGCCCGCGCCCTGATCGGTCTTCATCTGGCCGACAAAAATGGTCGGCTCGGCATCCTGGTCGTAGGTGAGTTTGCGGACACAGTGGAGGCAGTCGGCGCCGCTCTGATAGAACTCGCGCCAGAAATAACCGGTCAGATAGAGCGACTTGCCATCGGGGCTGAACGCCATGCTTGAAGGCCCGATGATTTCATCGCCGCCGCCCTGACCGCCGTAGCCCGACCACTTGGCCCGCTGGCCGATCTTCGCCCCCGTCAGATTGAGGCCTCCGCTCGTGCCGTCGAGGCCAAGGCGGTTGATCTGGTCGAAACCGACCGCGACGTGGTTGCCCGAGGCCGCCATTGCGGTTGCGCCAAACCCGTCTCCAAATTTGTACGGCAGGCCCAGCAACGCGCTCGTGCCACTGGTCAGCAGCGATGCCTGAACAAATCCGTGCTTCACCGGCAGTTTCGCGCCGTCCTGTGGGAATATTCGTTCTTCAACACCGGCCACATCCTTTAGTTTTCCCGCGGGAAATGGATATGCCGTACGAACGTAGTTGCCTTCATGATCATAAAGGCGCAACTGATCGACGCCCCGGCCCTCGAACATCAGCACCCCTTCCTCCTTCGCGATCAGCAGGGGGCAGGCATTGGCCATCCGCTTGTGGGGCGACCAGAACAGCGTTCGTTCAAACTGGGGCTTAAGACCGAGCGCTACGCGAATGGTGATCCGATCGAGATCCTCGACGTAGTCGCCATGATCGTTCTTGGAATCCCAGACAATCGTCTGTTTGAGCGATTCTTTCTGAAACGGCACCGGCACCTTTGGTCCGAGCACGCCACTGGCCAGATGACGCAGAATGTGGCCTTCCGCATCCTCGATTGCAACTGTCACATCACACCAGGCCTTACTTGCGAAAGTGATGGAGATTTTATCTCCCTCGCGCGTCACCGCCGGCTGTTGTGTGAACTCAAAGACCTCTTCGCGTTTGACCTTGAATTCGTCGACGACGGCAGCATCAGCGCAGAATGAACACGCGAACGCCGACAGCAATGCAAGGAGGATGCTCTTCGCCACTTTCATCACTCACTTCCTGGCATCGTCCGGCACGTCCCGCAGGGGGATGCGCTCTGTCCGATGGTAGCCAAGCTTTACGCTCAGAATGCGATAGTTGCCGTAGTCGGCAATGAACAGCCGGTGATCGGTTTGGGTCGCCACATAGGAAGAGCGTGCCAGCGCCACTTCATCGCCGCCGATCGATCGTGGATTGGGCGGGCCGCCGTCCTTTACGGTGGGCAAGCCGTCATCAACGTTTCCATATTTGCCGATTCGCATGAGCAGGTTGCCGTTGGTATCGAGGACGGCGACGCAGGATCGTCCGAGCTCGGTGGCGAAGGCGCGGCCAAAAAGATCCAGCCCAAATCGCGCGTTCCAACAGGAGCAGACCGGCGCCCAGTCGGCGATGAAGCCGTCCATGCCCACACCGCCGTACATCCACTCAGCACCTTCCACCCAGGCGCGTCCCGCAAAGCCACCGGCAAGATCGATCGGACGCTTCGGAGCGGCCTCGGGCAAAACGGGAATCGACGCCTCTTTCTCTGAACTGATGATCCGGCCGGCCTTGGGCTTGAACTTCATCAGGGTCTCGGCGCAGACCAGCGGATAGTCCTTGCCGTCCGTTGCGCGCCTGGCCGCGACTAGGGCGTAGATATTGCTGTTTTGATCGATCGCCAGGCCGTCGGTCATTGGCAAGCCTTTGACTGCGTCCTCATGCAACAGGTTGCCGTGCTTGTCCCAGACATGCACCTCGGCCCAGCGCGTTCGTCCTGGGTACAGCAAGGCAGTGTATGGCTTGCCCATCTGCGCTTTTCTGGCGTCAAAGCCGTCGGTGCGAAGCTCAAGCGGCTTGAGGTTGTAGCAGGAGACGACGATGTTGCCGGTGGCCGACACTCCGAAGCCGCCAAGGTGGAAGCAGCCCGGTTTCCCGAGGCCGGGCAAAGGAATTGAGGCCAGCACTTCGCCGCCGTCGCCGTCAAACCCCGGATTGGTCATCTTCTCGCCGTAGTCCCACGGCACCTCACGCCAGGATCGTGGATCGTAGCGCGTCACGGCTATGTCGGTGCGCAGATAGATCAGCCCATTCAAATCAAAGGCGATTTCCTCGGCATGAAAGGGCATGCGGACGGTGACAACCTTGCCGGTGGCTGGGTCAATCTTGAGCAATTCGCGGGTCGACTTGCCGACGCCGCCATCGCCTTCCATCACATAGAGACAACCGTCTTTTGGATTCACGTATAACCGCTGGCGCTCGTGCGACGGACACCCTGGCGGCGTCACGCGGGTGACAGCTTCGGCGACGTCCTTTGCGAAGTTGGCCCGTTCCTCGAGCTTCCCGTCCTTCTCCACATACAGCCGATAGTGGGCCTCCGACCAGGGTGAGAATGACCACATTCCCTGTGCAAATGTCCTTCGCTGCTGCATCAGCTTCTCGGCGCTGTCGCCGCTGCCGGGAACCAGCCAGATGGTCGGCGTCTCGGCGTGGAAATCTATGAAAATATCGTGTGTCCAGCTTGTGCGGTTCATGAAGACGGCGTCGGAATAGCCGGCCAACGGCAGCGGATAAGTGGCAATCTGCTTCGGGTTGTCCACGGTGCCCATGTGCGTCAATGATGCCTTGAGCTTGATGTCGGTTATGTCGCGCGTAACCGCCAGCCAGGACGCCGCATAGATCTCGTCGTTCTTCGGATTCAGGAAGACACGGAGTGGC
>JBBRHH010000179.1:0-10433 GCA_038222915.1 Tepidisphaerales bacterium | reverse complement strand
CTGAAGCCGGCGAGGAATCGTCCCAGCGCCGGTCCGAGCCTCGAGATCTGCTCCGCAGTCATCCTTGACCTCCTTGTTTCAGGAGGTCATACCGCCGCAGGCGCGATCGCGTTGAGCGCGGTTAGCGCTGTAGTGTTAGTTGGTCGTGCGAAACTGGATTTGAGAGGCTGAAGACCCCGTCGTCATACACCCTCAAAATAGTCGCTGTCGAATTTCTTTACGGTGTAGGTCTTGTGATCGGTGACGCCCACCCCGTGGTCAATCATGAACTCGGCGAGTTGATCGCCGTCGATTAGCTAATTGCAGGTGTCAAGAACACGTTCTGGCATTTCTAGGTTGAGCACTATGTATCAAATGTTAATCGAGTTGCTAGAAGTTCGTTTCTTAATGCATAACACCCTGTCTGATCGTTTAGTATTCGGTCGTATAACTACGTTCGGTCCAACTTCAGCTGTTGATGGATTCGTCCACACAACCGCCACATTGCCGGTCGCCCGTAGTGATTTGGCTGCGGCAGCGATCGGAACGAAGGTGTTTTTCGCTGGTGGGTATTCAATTGTGAATCAGCGAACCGTTGAGCGTAAACAGGTTGATATCTACGATGAGGCTAAGAATCGATGGTCAGTTGCAAAACTATCGGAGGCGCGGGATTCGATCGCCGCAGCAGTGGTCGGCTCCAAAATAATGTTTGCGGGCGGCGATATCCGTTCTAGTACTGCGGCCAATGTGTCGAGCGACGTTGTGGACATTTTCGACAATCTTAGTGGTCGGTGGTCCACCACAAGGCTTCCAACATCCGCCTTCGGAATGGATTCAATTGTCGTCGGAGACCAAGCGTTTTTCTACAACGGTGCCGTGATTTCGAAAGTCGGCGGGACGACCATTACATCGCCTAATATTCATACGTACATTTACGACTCGCGGACAGGCCAGTGGTCTTCGCATCAAGCTTTGGGTGCAGGTACGGCAGTCGGTCACAAAGCTTTCTTCGCCGATGGCAACGGCGAAATTCAAGTCTACGACTGCAACACTGGAAAATGGTTCAGGAAGGCGGGCACCGGTGCTGGCAGCTTCACTCTCGCAGCCCACGTCGGAAGCAAAGCCGTATTTGAGGGCATAAGTTCTTCTGGCGGCGGAGGAGTCGGAGTGGTTTACGACTCACTATTGGGCACATGGTCGTCAGTTCGCCGGCCGTCGACCGACGGACAGATACAGTCAGTGTCCGTCGGCTCTGAATGCTTATTTATTGGCGGCGGCCCCGTTCCCGCGGGATCGATCGATGGGAGTAACGGCGTCGACGTGTACAACGCGATAACTGGTAGTTGGAGTCGGAGCGTCTGCCCGACTTACCCTCAGCAGCCAGCCGCAGTGGTTGGCAAGGTGGCCATGCTACATTGGTTTTCGGGTAATTCGGTAGCGGTCTATGATGGACATTCAGGCGCTTGGTCTGAGGCCATTGTCTCGCCTAGAGCAGCGAACTCTCAAACACTCGTTTCGGGAGGCCGGTCCGTTTTTGTGGCTGGCGGTTCCGGAGATCTTGGCCTGGGAGACAATGCCAAGGTCGACATTTTCACGGACAGCCATCCTGCCTCGAATCTAGTAGGCGGAGTAGGACTTGCCGCCGATAAGGACAGATCCGTGCGCGTCCAGATCACGAACGATGGCGACGCTGACTATGATGATCCGTTTAAAATGGCGATCTATGCTTCCATTGGGACCACCCTCAACTCCCATGCTATTCTCATCGGTCACGTCCGCGTCGACCATCCGCTTGCCAGCGGCGCAACAATTCAGATGAAGACCAACTTGAACATCCCAAAAGGGATACGACATGGGACTTACAACCTAATTGCGGCTGCTGGCCCCGGCCCTCGCAAACAGATGATCATCTTTGGTACTCAACAAGGCGCGCTCACGATTTGACGAATTGAACTGAAGAGCACAAACCTACCGAGTTCAATGGGGAACAATGTGTGTCCGTTCCACCAACCACACCTTCGCGCCGGGGGCGTAACTCGTCACCATGCCTCCAACTTGGAGGTATCGCATGGATGCAGTCCCGAAGAATACCACGGCCCATACGTGGCGTGAACGAATTGCCGCTCAGCAGGCCAGTGGAAGGCCGATCCGGTTATGGTGCCGGGAGAATGGGCGTCATGAGCACTCGTTCTACTGGTGGCGCGCGAGGCTGGGGCTTTCGCCGGTCGGGACAAATCCGCAAGAAGTTCAAGGCAGCGCGACCCGCCGAAGCGCAAGTAGCGCTGTAGTGTTAGAACGATACGGAAATGCGCTTTTGCCGCTGCGTCTCGTGCGCCCGACGTGAAACCGCCGCAAGTAATAAAGACACCTTTGTGGGCCTTGTGCTCCCCGAGCGAGCCGACGAACTCTCGGATAGCGGCCGGGCCGATGTCAGCTTCGTACCGTTTGGCCTGCACGTATACCATGTCCAAGCCAAGTCGATCTTCTTTGATCACGCCGTCGATGCCGCCATCGCCGCTCTTGCCGACCACTTGTCCTGCGTCGACGCGCGAGCCGCCATAACCCATCGCGACGAGCAGGTCGACCACCAGATGCTCGAAGAATTTTGGAGTGCCTGCGCGCACACGGAGCAACAGTTCATCGGCCAGCGTATTTCTCAGTTCCTTGTAGGCGACGTCCAGTTGCTCATCGGGAGTAATGCTCGAATCTCCTCCCGAAAGATCGCTGTTTTTCGACGCAAGCTTATCCTTCTTTTTTGCCTTAAAGGCCTGGTATTCGGGAAATTGTTCCAGGAACTTGTTGTCGATCCGAGCTGGATTCTTCTTCAGAACGTCCAGACCGCGCAACGAGATCTTAAATCGTCCTCGACCGGTCTTTTCCGTCAAAGAACTTTTGCTGAGGTACGTAGTCGCCCATGTTACGCGGTTGTAGAACTGAGTCTGGGTACCACTCGGCAGCAGGATATCGCGATCTTCTTCGCTGATCTTCATTTGCTCTGCAAGTGTCGCCATAGCCTCTGCGACGGAATGCTCCTTGCCGTCGGCGGCAATTCGTAGGAGGGGAAGCATAAATTCTTGATACCCTGGGATTGCCATTGGGCCTTTCGGTGGCGCACATACCTTCGTCAGTCAGAGCTCAAGGCGGTACCCCTTGAGCGGTAAAGGATTTCGAGATGAACCGAGTTTCAATATATCGTGGTGGTCGGGGGCCGCAATATGTTGTTGTGCGGTTCCCTTGGCGAAGGTTGTTCGTGGTGGGATGGCTTCTTGTTGAGGGAAATTGGGGAGAAGGTTTTTCTTGGAATCAGCGTGGGAGTCGCTTACATTTTCTGTCATGAACCGATTGCTGATTGTCGTGGTTTTGTGTGGCTTGGTGGGTTGGCCGGTGTGTGTTGTGGCTGCGGAGGGGAAGGCGGAGGCGGAGGCGGCGGGGCCGGGGTTGATTCGGAATCATACTTTTTGGCGGGATACGAAGGGTCGGCCGATTGATTGTCATGAGGGTGGGTTGCTTCGGGTGGGGGCTAAGTATTACTGGTATGGGCGGGCTTATCATGGGAATGACAAGGGGATTTATGGAACGAACGGCGCCAAGTTCTGCTGCGGCATCAACTGTTACAGCTCCGAAAACCTGGTCGATTGGAAGCACGAAGGTGCGATCCTCTCTTACCCCGATTCAGGTTGGATCACCGAAGGCACGTGGCATCGGCCGCGCGTCCTGTTCAACAAGAAGACTTCCAAATATGTTCTCTGGTTCTTTTGCCTGGGCATTCCCAATGGCCAGCCGTGGGTGAAAGACGTGGTTGCCACATCCGACCGCCCCGAGGGTCCATTCACGATTTCCGGCGACCGCAAGATGAACATCGAACCGAGCGGCGACCTCGCGCTACTCCAGGACGAAGATGGCTGCGGCTACATGGCCAACGGCGATTGGAAGCGCAACGGCCTGATCTTTCGCCTCGCGGACGATTTTCAAAACGTCATCGGCGATCCGATCAAGGCGCTGCCGGCGGTGGAGAACAGGCAGTATGAGGGGTTGTCGATGGCGCGGTTCAAGGGGAAATATATTGTGGCGGGATCGGCCGTGGCGGGGCTGGAGGCTACGGAGACATCGTATGCGGTGGCGGATGCGCCGATGGGGCCGTATGTGGTCAAAGGGTTAATGAGTGAGCATAAAACGTGGAGGAGCCAGATCAGTTCATTTTGTGTGATTCCGGAGACGGATACGCTGTTTGCGTTGTGCGAGCAGTGGTTGATTGGGCCGGGCGGGGAGGCCGTGACGGCGGAGGAGTCGACGCAGCTTTGGCTGCCGGTGCGGTTTGATGAGAAGAGCGGTGAGGGGAAGATGGTGGAGGTTAAGGAGTGGGATCCGAAGGTGAGGCAGAAGTGAGTTGGGGCGATGCGCGATCCGGATCCGCGCACGCGCTCCGCTGGCGCATTGCGGCTAAACGGGTTGGACTGTCGAGAAAGTTACGGGCTGTTATTTCGCGATATGGGTGCGGCGGCGTTTGAGGAGTAGGAGGGTGGTGGCGGCGAAGGCGAGGGTGGAGGGTTCGGGGACGCTGGTGAAAATTTCGATGACGGGGAGGGAGACGCTGGTTGTGCCGGAGGCGGCGGAGGAATCGGAGACGGCGAGGATGGAGTTTGCGGTGCCGGTGGAGCCGTGGATGGCATCCACGCTGAGGGCGTGGGCTGCGCCGCTGTGCTGGAGGGTGAAGAGGAGATCGTCGCCGTTGTGGTAGGTGTAGGGGGTGGTGAAGACGATTTCGGGGCCCCAGGGGTTGGGGGCGGAGGCATTTTTTCCATAGGCCGCGCCGGAGATGGAGAGGCCGTCGGTGTTGTTGGTGTTGTCGGGCGGGACGCTGCCGTAAACGGTGACGGCATCGGCATCGGTGTTGTTGGTGCCGGTGGAGAGGCTGGAGAGGAGTGACGAGGAGTAGGCCCATTGGAGGGCGAATTGCCGGGAGTCGAAGACGGAGGAGAAGGTGAAGCCGCCGTCGCTGACGCCGGCGTGGGCGGGGGAGTGGAGGGCGATGACGCTGAGGGTGGAAGCGAGCAGGGTCATCCATTTGGTGCGCGTTTATGCTTTGGTGTCGCGGTGCATGTAGGTTGACTCCGATTGGCCGCCACGTTTTTTTTGTGGCGGGGGATTTGTCTTAACAGCGTGCGAATTGAACCCGCGTTCAATGCGAGCGAGTTCAACTATAAAGAGGGTCCGATAATGGTTACAAGAGGGGAATGTAAGTGGGCAAAAATGACTAGCATTCGCGGTTTTTTGAAAAATGATTTGGAAGGTTTAATGGCGGCAATTCGGTGTTGTTGAGGATGGCGATTGGCGTACGGTGGGATTAAGGAATTGTCATGTTTGGGGTGGACGGGGGTTTTTGGAGATGAGTGGGTCGGGTTTTGGAATTCGCGTGGGGAGGGGGAGAGGCGGACGACGAGTGGTTTGTGGAAATGGGGAAAGTTTGTGGGGGGACTCTTGGCTGACGCTTTCGGATTACGATCTGGATTTGTCGCTTGCCGGGATTGTGCGAGTCTCACTCTTCGTCGGCGGAGTAGCTGGGAAATCTGCCTTTGATGCCGTGTCCGTTGGTTTGAAGAAAGACTGTGTCGTCGTCGAGGAGCCAGCCGTCGATGGTGTTGAAGATTTTGTTTCTGAGGAGGCCGAAGCTGAAGTGGGAGGGGTCGGCGGGGTCGGTTTGGCCGGTGAGGAGTTTGCAGCCGCCGTAGTACGTCCAGAAGCGCATCCGTTCCAAGCTGCATTGCGCGGCAGATGTGAGGGGCGTTCCGAGAGTTCCGACGTAGATTTGCAGCGTGGGCATTGGTGGGAGCCCGGTACTGTGACAGACGCCGATGGAGACGAGGCGTTCATGGCCGCTGTGACTTCGTAATCGGTGGAGGAATACGGTGGCGACGGCGCTGCCGCGGGATGAGGACCAAGTGCCCTGATCTTGGCCGATGAAGTCGATCCACGGTTTATAGAGGCGACCCGTTGCCTCGCATGGAAGCCTTTCGCCGGTGTCGGCATCGATGTCGGTGAACGGGTTCAGGTCGCTGAACCCTTCCTGAAGGAGTTGGCGCGAAGTCGTGTAAGGATCATCGTCATAAACAATTTGGCCGGGCGGCGCCGACCAGGCTTCGCACTGGCGTTGCAGGCCGTAGAGATGCCACTGGCGTCGGGCTTTTGTGATTTGATCGTGAAATAGAGTGAAGCCGATTGCCCCGGACAGGGCGAAGGTTGCGAGGAGAATGAGATAGCGCGGGCGGCGGCCAATCCTGCGCCGGCGGTTGGGCGCGTAGTCGATGCTGTGGGCTGGTTTGTTGAGAGGATTTTCGGGGGAGATTGGCAAGACTTATTTGGGCGGATTATTGAGACGATTGGGAAATCATTGTGAGTCCGGGGTCTGTCTGAGGGAAGGGGGCGTTGGAGAGGAGGGGCGTGGGACGCGGGAATCGGTTGGGTGTGGGTGGTCGTCGTCGGGCGGTGGGGTTTGGGGGTGGATGGCTTCGTAGACTTCGAGGCGGTGGATGTTTTTGAAGTTGGGGGCATCGATGCCGACGCGGACTTTGTCTTTGCCGATGTCGACTATGGTTACTGTTACGTTTTGGCCGAGGGGGATGGTGGTGTTGAGGGGGAGTTCGAGGGTGCGGACGTGGAGTTGGCCGGGGGTGGTGGTGGAGGTGTGGTTGATGAGGAGGGAGATGTGGCGGCCGGTGGGGAGGATTTTGAGGACGGTGATGAGGTAGGATTCGGCGGGGGAGGTGAAGATGATGGAGGTGCCTGGGGGGCGGGAGAGGACTAGCATTTTGGGTCTCCAGTGTCACAGGGTTAGTTGTCCATGGGCATCCAGGTTAGCCAGCCTTCGGACCCATTTACGGAACCATGATCGGTGCTGAAGAAAAAGAGATCGTCGTCAAACAGGCAGCAATCCATCTTTCCAGGTTGGCCGTTGATGGAATAGCTGATGGTGAAGTGGGAATGATTGATTGGATCGGGCTGGCCGGCGAAGAGTTGAAATGTTCCTGCGGCAGATTCTTCTCGAATCGTGATGTACTGCATTCTCCGGAGTTTCGCCGCCGTTGTGCGGGTTGCGGGTTGGATGATGTAAACGAGAAGAATCGGTTGGGCTCGGTATCCTCCCATTGTGATGCAGACGAGACGTTCCTCTCCGATTGGGTTGCGGAGCTTGTGGAGGAAAACAACGTTGTCGGTGGCGGCTATATGGTGCATCGGGTCGGCGGGCGCGATGTTGGTTGAATCGATGCTTTTCGTGGCCGCGACGAAGTCGGTCCAAGGTTGGCATTTGAGGCCGAGAATTTCGGATTGCATTGCGGACGGCTTGCGATTGTTCGAATAGGCGGGGGTGGTGGGGCGATCGTCATAGACAACTTGATCCGGTGACGCGGTCCATTGTTCGCATTTGGATTGGAGGCGATAGACCTGCCAGCGACGGATGGCCGTGACGATTTGATGGTAGTGGGTGACTGCGGCGATCTCGATGCAGAGGAGGGATAGGCCGATGGTGCAGAGCCAGCGGATGCGCCGGGAGATTTTGCGGTGGGGGACTGGGGCGTAGGTTAATTCTGCCGTGGGTTTGTCGAGTACGTTTGGCAAGGTCTGACTCCTGAGTTAAGCGGAGACCTTTGATTGTTATAGCGCGCTTAGAGTGTTTTGTCAGTGGTTTGCGCAATCAAACGCGCTCCGCTGCGCGTGGCGGCTAAACGGCGTTTTCTTCGATGGGCAGCGACCCGCGGAACAGTGGCAATCGTCATCTACTGACGCAGGCGCGAGCGGACGTTGTCGAGTACGTTCATGAAGTTGATGTAGCTGTCGTACGGGCTTTCGTAGGGGCTGAAGTATTTGTGGACGTCGCCGTCGGCCCAGTATTTTGTGCAGATGTAGTAGAAGTGATCGCTGGTCTGCAGCTTACGCCAGTCGTCGAGGAGTTGCTCGTCGCCTTTTTCCTTGAGAAGCGGCTCCAGCTTGTAGAGCTCGTGGAGGGCGTTGGATTGCATGGCGTTGCCCAGCCAGGCGGAGAGATCGCGCTCGCTGTCGGCCCAGGAGACCATGTTGGGGCAGTCCATCTCGCCGACGGGTTGGTATTGGTCGGCGATCTGGCTTGGGGTGAGGAAGGTGTTGTCGGGGTTCTTTAAAATTTCGCCGGGGAGGTGGCCCAGGAAGTCGAAGATTCCGGTGATGGCCCACTGGTGTTCGCCGAAGGTTTCGTAGTCCATGAAGAGGTTGCAGAGGGAGCCGTGGCCGTTGATCTGGTTGACCCAGCGGGCGAATTTTTCGGCGGTGAGAGGCCACTGTTCCCAGTTCCGATTGCTGAAGCGGAAGGCGATGTCGTCGCTGAGGCGGTAGTTTTTGTGGAGGAGCTTTTGGCCGGGGGAGTGGGGGGGGCGGTAGAGAAGGTTGGGGCTGTGGGTGCCGAGGAGATGGTCTGCGCCTTCGGCGAGGATGGCGTCGTAGCCCATGTGGGCGACGAAGTGGGCGAGGTCGTTGTTGTAGATCAGCTCGGTGTTGCGGAAGACGCGGGGCTCCTGGCCGAAGAGCTGCTTCATCAGGTTGCGATGGAGATCAACCTGGGCGCGGAATTCTTCACGGGAGTAGAGGAAGGCGAGGGAGTGGTAGTAGGTTTCGGAGAGGAATTCGACGCAGCCGGTGGCGTTGAGCTCCTGGAAGGATTCGATGACGTCGGGGGCGGACTGGCGCATCTGTTCGAGGGCGACGCCGCTGATGGAGAAGGCGACGCGGAATTTCCCGTCGAACTTGCGGATCTGTTCGAGGAGGAGCTTGTTGGTGGGGAGGTAGCACTTGGCGGCGACCTTGCGGACGATTTCGGCGTTTTTTGCTTCGTCGAAGTAGAAGCGGTCGGTGTCGAAGACGCTGTATCGCCTCAGGCGGAAGGGCTGATGGACCTGAAAGTAGAAGCAGACGGAGGCCATAATGAACCGGTTCCTCAATCGCGACGCAAGGGCGGCCGCGCGGTGCGGCCATTCTACGCGCGACGGGCGGGTGGTCTATGGCAGGGATTTAATTTGTGAAAGAGCACAGTGGGGCAATTGCGACTAATGATTGATTCGCGCTGAAGGCCCTCACCCCAGCCCTCTCCCCGCGTACGGGGCGAGGGGGCAGGAAATGCGATCGATCGCGCGGAGGGCGAGACATGTAGTAGTGACGAGGTTACTTGGTTTCGACGGCGGCGGCGGGCTTGGTGGCGGGCTTGGTTGCGGGCTTCTTGCCAACGCCCCAAGGGCCGGCTTCGCTGGCGGCGATCTTTTTGTCGGGGACACCGAGGGCGCGGAGGAGGCCGACGGCCATGATGGCGTCGCCTTTTTCGTTCATGTGGACGCCGTCGCCGGTGAGCCAGTTGCCTTTGGCGTCTTCGGGCTTCTTTTTGAGGGCGTCGAGGAAGACGTGGTGCAGATCGACGAACTGGCACTTCTTGTCTTTGGCAATTTCCTTTTCGGCGTCGATGTACATCGGCAGGCGCTTGTTGCCTTCGTCTTCGGGATTTTCCTGGATGACGGTGGGGGAGAGGATGATGACCTTTATGTTGGCGGCCTGGGCCATGTCGACCATCTTGGCGACGTTTTCCTTGTACTGGGTGAGGACGGCGTCTTCGTGCGGGGCCTTGACGCGATGCCAGACGTCGTTGATGCCGACGCTGATGGTGACCCACTGCGGCTTCTTCTGGACGACGTCCTTGTCGAAGCGCTTGACCATGTCTTCGGCCTTTTGGCCGCCGATGCCGACGTTGATGATCTTGGGGAGCTTGAGATCGGGATATTGCTGGTAGAGGACGGCGTCGGTGTCGCGGAGATAACCGCCGCCGGCGGTGATGGAGTCGCCCATGGCGATGATCTGATCGCCTTCCTTGAGCTGAAGTGCGGTGGGGGTGTCTTTGGGTGCGGGGCCGATGAGGGCGAGAATCATGGCGAACAATTTGGCAGCGGTCATTTAGCGGTCTCCTTACAAATGATTACAGCAATATGGCACGAACGTTGGATCGTGCGGGTGCGCGAAGGTATCATACCGAGTCCGATTACCCTTTCACGCCACAAGGAGAACGCATGGCACAGAACCCACTGCAACCCGTTCCGTCACGTCGTGATTTGATCAAGACAGCCGCCGCGGGATTGGCGGCCGCTTCGGTGGCTGGGCTTTGGCCTGGTGGTCGTGGGGCGCGGGCTTTGGCGGCTGGGCCGGAGGTGGTGACGGCTGAGACTAAGGTGGCGCAGCTTTTCAAGAGCCTCACGGATGAACAGCGGAAGGCGGTTGCGTTTCCGTTTGATCATCCGCTGCGGAGTGAAGTGGACAACAACTGGTTTATTGTGAAGCCGCGGATCGGCGAGACGTTTAACAAGGACCAGCAGGCGCTGATCCGGGAGATTTTCCACGACATTCATTCGGAAGAATATGCCAAGCAGGTGCTGAAGCAGGTGGAGCAT
>JBBRHH010000178.1:0-10435 GCA_038222915.1 Tepidisphaerales bacterium | reverse complement strand
AAGCGCCCCGTCTTCACCACAATGCTCATCGCGTTGCCGGTCGTCGTTGGCATCATGAGCTACTTCAAGATGGGGGTGGATCTATTTCCGAACGTCGATCTCCCCATCATCACCGTCACGACCACCCGCGCGGGGACCAGCGTCGATGAGATGGAAACCGGCGTCACCAAGCGCATCGAAGATGTCGTCAACACCGTGGCGGGCATCGACGAACTTCGCAGCACCACCAAGGAGGGCATCTCAAGCGTCGTCATCCAGTTTATCCTCGAGAAGAATCGCGACGTCGCGCAGCAGGAGATTCAGGGCAAGATCAACACCATTCTCTCGCAGCTGCCTACCGGCACCGACACGCCGATCGTCGATAAGTTTGACATCGACGCCAGCCCCATCATGACCATCGCCGTTTCCGGCGGTACGCGCAATCTGCGCGAGCTTACGGAGCTGGCCGACAAGCAGATCAAGGAATCTCTCTCCAGCCTGGACGGGGTGGGGTCGGTGATTCTTGTTGGTGGAGAGAAGCGGGCCATTCAGGTGACCATCGACGCGAACCGGCTTCAGGCCTACGACCTTTCGATTAGCGATGTGCGGAAGGCTCTGGGCAACCAGAACCTCGAGCTGCCCGGCGGGCGGGTCGATCAAACCGCGCGGGAATTGATTCTTCGCACGATGGGCCGGGTCGAGCAAACATCGCAGTTCAAAGATGTCATTGTCGCCAACCTGAACAACCAACCCATTCGCATCAAGGATATTGGCACGGTGAAAGATGATGTCGAAGAACCGCGCACGATGGGCCGGCTCGACACGAAGCCTTCTGTTCTGCTCGTCGTTCAAAAGCAGAGTGGTTCCAACACGGTCGCCGTTATCGACACCGTCAAGAAGAAACTGAAGACCCTCGAGGCCGCTTATGCCCAGGAGGGCAAGGCCGACATCCGGTTTGAGATCATCCGGGACAACTCCCGGTTCATCAGCACATCGCTGCACGAAGTCAAAAAGCACCTGATTCTTGGCGCGATTCTTGTATCGCTGACGATCCTGCTGTTCCTGCGTGACTGGCGCACTATGCTGATCGCGGCCACCTCCATCCCTGTGTCACTCATCGCCACTTTCATGGTCATGAACTGGCTGGGCTTCACACTTAACAACATCACGATGATGGCGCTGGTGCTTGCGGTTGGCATCGTCATCGACGACGCAGTGGTCGTTCACGAAAACATATTCCGGTGGATGGAAGAAAAGGGTTACAGCGCGTGGGATGCGGCGTTTCTTGCCACCAAGGAAATTGCGCTGGCGGTGATGGCGACCACATTTTCGCTTGTGGTTATTTTTCTGCCGATCGCGTTCATGAGCGGACGTGTGGGCCGATTTTTCTTTTCGTTTGGCGTGACGACGGCCGTCGCCATTCTTATGTCGATGCTCGTAAGCTTCACGCTGACGCCCATGCTCTGTGCCCGCTTCCTGAAGCTTTCCGACAAGGTGAAAGCGGAGGGTCAGGCGCATCACAGCGGCGGCATCTATGGCCGATTCGTGGAGCGTCCGTATCTATGGACTCTGCGCTGGTCGATGCAACATCGATGGGTCATCGTCGTCGCAACTCTTTTTGTCACGTGCAGTGTTGTTCCCATCGGCAAGATGGTTGGGAAGGACTTTCTGCCCAAGGACGACCAGAGCGAATTCGAGATTGCCATTACGACGCCGGCCGGATGGAGCCTTGACCGCGTCGATCGAACATTTAAGGAAATTGAAACCGAAGTACATGGCTGGGCGGAAGTCGCCAACGTGATGACGACCATTGGCGACACGACCGGCAAAGTCACCAAGGCGCAAGGGGATGTGACACAGGGAAGTATCTATGTGCGGTTGATCGACCTCGACGATCGCTCACACAGCAAGGCAGGCAACCATCCGTGGGACCAGTTCACGATGATGGGCAAAGCACGGCAGTTTATGGCGCGTTACCCAGATCTGCGCAGCAGCGTGCAGATCCCCGCAGCGATCGCGAGCGGTACGGTGAATGCGGACCTGGAATTCACCATGACGGGTCCGGATCTCAAACAACTCACCCGATACAGCGATGGGCTCATCTCGCGTCTGCGCACCGGCCACGGCCTGGCCGACGTGGATACGACCATGGCTCTCCGCAAGCCGGAACTGCAGATAGATGTCGATCGCCAGCGGGCCAGCGATCAGGGTGTCGACATCCAGACCATCGCCTCCACTCTGCAAACCCTCGTGGGCGGAGCAATCGTCAGTGACTACAAGGACAACCAGATCGGCGAGCTTTATGACGTGTGGATGCGCGCCAAGGGCGTCGATCGCAACGACCGCAATTCCGTGGCGAATTTGAAAATCCCTTCCACCAAGCACGGGCTGATCGAGCTGGGCAACGTCGCCACGCTCAAGGAACAAAGCGGGCCTGCGCAGATTGACCGATTTGCCCGGCAGCGCAAGATCACCATCATCGGCAACCTCGCCGGCAACACGACCAACCAGGCGGTGGAGGATTTCCAGGCCGCGTTTGAATCGATGCGCAAGCCCCAGGATCAGGGCGGCATGGATGTTCCGGCGGATTACCAGCTTATCGCCAGCGGCCGGGCCAAGACGCAGGCTGAGTCGAACTCTGCGTTTCTGGTTGCGCTGCTGCTTGCGCTTCTTTTCATGTACATGATCCTCGCGTCGCAATTTGAAAGCTTCATCCACCCCATTACTATCCTGTTGGCCGTTCCGCTGACGATTCCGTTTGCGCTGCTCTCGTTGCTGCTGCTGGGCCAGGCTATGACGATTTATTCCATCCTTGGCATCTTTCTGCTGTTTGGGATCGTGAAGAAGAACGGGATTCTCCAGGTCGACTACACCAACGTGCTTCGCAAGCGGGCCGCCGAAGATCCCACTGAAGTTCCGCCTGCGTATCGCGACGAAAACCCAGCGCCGCATGGTGCGCGGCTTAGCCCGTGGAGCCAGTGGGCCAGATCCCTTCCCCTGGAC
The DNA here is from genome assembly GCA_038222915.1 of Tepidisphaerales bacterium. Lineage (GTDB taxonomy): Bacteria > Planctomycetota > Phycisphaerae > Tepidisphaerales > Tepidisphaeraceae > JBBRHH01. Next base: position 7,453 of record JBBRHH010000178.1, on the reverse strand, counting down.
AAGCGGACGCGCCTCTGGGCTATTCTTGAAGCGAATCGAACCCGACTGCGGCCTATTCTCATGACAACGCTGATGCTGATCGCCGGCATGGTACCCATCGCACTGGGCCGCGGCCCGGGCTCGGCAAGCCGCGCCTCCATGGCCAAAGTCATTGTTGGCGGGCAGGCCCTGTCTTTGCTGCTATCGCTTCTGGTCACGCCAGTCGCTTATTCGCTGTTTGATGACTGGGCCCTTCGCTGGCGCAAACGGCATCCCAAGCCCATTGATCCCACCAACCAGCAGGCGAGGGAAATGGCGGTGCTGGAATTGCAAGTTGAACGACAGGCGCCTTAGTTCTGGGTCACTTTTTGAAGCGTCGAAATGGAATGTGGACGGTGACTTGCGCGCCACCCTCGGCCGTGGTTCCCAACTCGATCCGGCCGCCGTGCTCCTGGACGATTCCGTAGCTGATGCTGAGCCCAAGTCCCGTGCCCGAACCCTGTGGCTTGGTCGTGAAGAACGGGTCGAAGATCTTTTCGCGAATCGCCTCGGGAACACCCGGCCCCGTATCGGACACTTCCACCGCCACCTCTTCGCCCTGCCGCCATGTGCGCAACTTCACGACGCCGCCCTCGGGACTCGCGTCGATGGCGTTGGCGAGCAGATTCATGACGACTTGGTTGATCTTGGCTGGATAGCAACTAACGGGCGGAAGTGGTGCCAGATCCGTCTCTATGCGAACCTGGTGTTTCTTGGCCCGCCCGAGAATGATGTTGACGGTGGATTCCAGTCCGGCATTGAGGTCGACCTCGTGAAAATCGCCCTCGTCCAGGCGTGCGAAATCCCGGAGGTCTTTTACGATTTGCTGGATCCGGCGCAGGCCGTCGCGTGAACGTGCAAGAAGATCCGTGAGATTGTCCAGGCTATAGGTGAGATCCAGACGTTCGGTCAGTTCGGCGATCTGTGTCGCCAGATCCGGTTGAAGTGCCAGCAGTGAGCCGTTCACCTTTGCGTAGAGTGCAAGAAGCTCTCGAATTCCGCTAAGATCCCGTTGCAGCACTGCCACGTTGTTGCTCACGAACGCGAGCGGATTGTTGATCTCGTGCGCAACGCCCGCCACCATCTGCCCCAACCCCGCGAGCTTCTCGGTTTGCACCAGCGCGGTTTGCGCGTCCTTCAGCGCGGCGTGTGCCTTTCGCTCTGAATCGGCGGCCTCGGCAAGCAGTTTGTTGTGCTCCTGAAGCTGTGCGCGAACACGGTTGCGGGTCGTGATGTCGTGCACGAATGCGCTGAAAAACAGGCGCTTGTCGATCTCGATGGGTGCAATGGTCATCTCGATCGGGAACTCTTCGCCGTCGTGTCGAATCGCGGTAATTTCGATGCGATTGTTCAGAACCGGCCCCTCGCCGGTTTCAAAATACTTCGCAAGCCCGCGCGTATGGGCCTCGCGATACTGTGGTGGAATGATCGTGTCCACGAGCGGACGCCCGATCGCATCGCTGCGCCGCCAGCCGAAGGTCACTTCCGCCTGTCGATTCCACTCAATAATGTTGCCTTCGACGTCCATGGCGACAAAGGCGTCATTGGCCGTGTCGACGATCAGCCGCGACCGCAATTCGCTGCTTCGCAGCGCCGCCTCGGCGCGCTTTCGTTCGGTGATGTCCCGAACAACGGTGCAGAGCACCTTGCCCTGCGCGTCATCGATGACTGTCGAGCTCACCTGCATATCGACAACGCTGCCGTCGCGATGTCGATATTGGCGCTCGCTCAGAACCGGTGCGCCGGCCGCGATAATCTTTTGAATCTGGGCGTCGATGTTCTCGGCCGAGTCGGCGACAAGTTGATGGATGTCGGCGCCTTTGGCCTCGCTGGGCAAATAACCCAGGAGGCGCGAGAACGCGTGGTTCGCCTCCAAAATTGTTCGCGTCTTTACGTCGGTGAGATAAATTCCCTCGGCCGCTTGTTCGATGACCGCATGATATCTTTTCTCGAGTTGCCGCGCGGAATTCTCAGCTTCCCGTCTGCGAAGTTCGGCGGCGTGAAGCCATCGAGCCGTCGCCCAGACCAGCGAGGAAAATATGACGATATCGAACACGACCGTCAGCGAAATGGCGAAATTGGCGTCGAAGTACTTTCGCTGATGGCCGGCAAAAGAAAGCAAGCCGAGTAGAAACGGGATGAGAACCGCCGCCGGCAGCAGCCGCCTGGCGAGGACCGCCCCACCGGTGTCGCTCATGACGGTCGCCATCGGTTCCTGGTCGGGACGGGCACAGAGCACGCCGACGGCAAGCAGCAGAAAACAGACGGCGGTATTGAGCGCCATGGGAATCGTGGCGTGGGGCACCGTGTAAAACAGCCCCATGTTGAACGCATAGCCGGTGATCGCCAGCATGCTGATCACCGCGGCGGCAATAGTCAGCACGCGCATCACCAACTGACGCGATCTCCTGCCATCCCGTAGACAAAGCGACAGTCCCAGCAAAACAAAATTGATGGCGGTGTTGATCGCCATCGTGTTGCCGTGCAACTTGCCGTGGAACACCAGCGTGTCCATCGCAATACGGACACCGAGCATGTTCTGAACGAGCCGGGCACCGCCGATGATCACGAGCGGAACAGCAGACCAGCGGCGCTGGTTCTCCCACTTTCCGTGGGTCAACAAGACCAGCGACGTGCCAGACAAGAGGAAGCAGATCGCCGTCACCGGGTTCATCGGCGTCATGCCCGGCACAACCGAGCACATGGATTCAAAGTCGACGAGCCAGCCCAATAACGCAACGAGCGGCAATAGCATGTTGAGCACGCCCACAGCGCGTGCGAACATTCTCATGCGGTGACGAAGTTGTTCTTCACGAGCCGTCATGCAGCAAATACATACAGGCAGCGCGACTGGACTCAGGCAGAAATGGCCGGCAGGGAAATTGTGATGGCGGTTCCCCGACCCAGTTCACTTTGAACGCCCACCGTGCCACCGTGCATTTCGACGAAGGCTTTTACGACACTGAGACCCAGCCCAAGTCCCTGCCGCTGAAACTCGAATGTGCCGGACGAATGCCGGGAAACGTCAAAGCCCGTAAAGAACGGTTCGAAGAGCTTCACCCGGCACGCCTCTTCGATTCCCACGCCGGTATCGCGGATTTCCACTTCCAGGTTTCCTGTTGTCGAACGCCGGCCGCTCAGCGTAATCGTGCCGTCGTCGGGCGTAAATTTCACCGCATTGAGAAGAAGATGATTGATGCTGTCGCGAATCTTCTCAGCGTCCAGGCCGATCGTGCCCAGATCGTCACTGATATCCAGTTGAAATTTCTGATGACGGAGGTCGACAAAAGGCCGGACATCGTCGGCGGCCTGCCGGAGCAACTGCGATACGTCCACGTTTTCCCGCACCACCAGCTGATCGAACTTCCCGGCCGACAACATCGAGACAATCTGCTCGACGAGGTGACGAAGTCGTTCGGCGGCACTGTCGATCCGCGGCAGCCAGTCCTTGAGAGGCTGCTCGATATTTGGCAGACGCTCGGCGAGCTTCACCATTCCCAGCAGGATGGTCAGCGGCGTCCTCAATTCGTGGCTGGCAACACGGATAAAATTCGTCTTGAGGTCCCCGGCTTCCTGAAGCTGCACATTGGCGGTCTGCAATTCGGCATTCTTATTCTGCAGGTCGTTCATCAGCCGGCGGCGCTCCACCAGCATATCGTATCGCTCCACCGCTTCGCGAATGATGGTTTGCAATTCGTCGGGGTCCCAGGGCTTGGTGATGTAGCGATAGACGTTCCCCTGATTGATTGCTTCGATCACGGCGCGAATATCGGCGTACCCCGTAAAAAGAAGCCGAGTGGCTTCGGGATATTCGCCGCGGATGTGCTTGAGGAATTCCACCCCGGTCATGGCCGGCATCCGCTGGTCGGTCATCACGACATGGACTTCTTCCTTTTCCAGAAGTTCCATCCCCTCGGCGGCGCTGGTTGCAACCAGAACCCGATACTCAAGCCGCAAAAGGTCGTGAACGCTGCGGCCTACATCCGGCTCATCGTCCACCACGAGAACTGTGTGTCGTTTGGCCATTCAACAAAACTCCGCTGGCCGCCGCACCCCGCGATGTGCGGTTTTCGGCGGCCAGCGAAATTATAGCGGGAAGCGAGGACGATTGACCAATCCACCGCGCCCGAACTTTTTAAAATAACTATGCGTCGTTGCGGTGACGCCGGTCGCGATCCGAGCCGCGGTCATTGCGGTCGTGGGAGCCATTGTCGTCCTGCCGGTTGCCACGCTCGGGGCGCGTCTGGGGTCCGCCACGATTCGGCGGTCCGTCGGCGTCGTCATGGTTGAATCCACGCCCTTGAGGCCCTTCGCGGGCACGATCCCGGGGGCCGTCATTGCGATCGTTCATTCGACGCTCGCCACGCGGGTCTTCAGCGCGACCAGATGACCGGCCACGGTCGCGTTCGGGGCCGGCGTCCTGGCGACCGCGTTCCGGCGGGCCGTTGAATCGCCCATGCTGTTGTTCACCACGGCCAAGATCCGCGGGTCCACGACCCTGACGCTGCTCCATGTGACCGTCGCGTCGTTGTCGACCGAACATGCCCGGGCCGAAATGAGGCCCGCCCTGCGGTCCGCGCCAGCCCGGACGGCCACTGTCTCCGCGGCTGGCCGAACCATGGTCGCGCGGTCCGGCAAAGTCACGAAAATCGTGATGCTGCGGTGGGGCGCCTTTGGGCGCACGGTCGGACGGAGCGGCCTTACGCGATGCATTTTCATTGTCGGTCTTGGCAGGCGCTTTCAACTTCGCATCCAACTTATCACTGAGTTGCCGCATCTGTTCCTGCATCTGCTTCATCATCGCGCGCATCTCTCGAAGTTGCGCATCGCGCGGATCTTCCTCGCGATCGCGGCCGGGCGGCTTTCGCGGCGGGTCCGGCGCGTCATCTTTGGGCTTGGCCGAGGCGCGCAACGTGCACAGGGAAAGGGCAACTGCGCCCAGAGCGATGGTCAACCGACGGATTGGCATGTGGTTCTCCTTGAAAGAAATTCGCTCGTGCGGTCTGTCATAACGCCTGGAAGACGGGAAAATTGCATTAAGGCAGCATGTCAGATTACGTCTTGTACATCTTACATCACCCAATCCTCAAAATTGCGTAAATCCCAGCGAAGTGCAGCAGAATTCGACGTCTGGTTGTATTGTCGGCGTGTTGGACGTGATATACTTCTGATGTGAGAATTTTAATAATCGAAGATGAAAAGAAGACGGCTGCCTACCTTCAAAAGGGTCTGAGCGAGAACGCCTTCAACGTGGACGTGGCCGAACAGGGCGAAGATGGGCTGCACATGGCCACTGCTCATCAGTACGACCTGATCATCCTTGACGTGATGCTTCCCGAGCGCGATGGATGGTCGGTGATGGAGGAGCTGCGGAAGCGCGGCCAACAGACTCCGGTGCTGTTCCTGACGGCGCGCGATTCGGTGAACGATCGGGTGAAAGGCCTGGAGTTGGGCGCGGATGATTATCTTATTAAGCCGTTCGCCTTTACCGAACTGCTTGCACGCATTCGCTCGATCATGCGACGCGGTCCGACACGCCACTCAGAAACGTTTCGCGTGGGGGACCTGGAGGTCGATCCCGTGCGTCATCGCGTAACGCGCGCGGGCAAACGCCTGGATCTCACCGCCAAGGAATTTGGACTGCTTTCACTGATGGCGCGGCGGGCTGGGGAAGTATTGTCGCGCACGCTGATCGCGGAACAGGTCTGGGACATCAACTTCGATCACGACACCAATGTAGTCGACGTGCATGTGCGGCGCCTGCGTGCCAAGGTGGATGATCCGTACGAAAAGAAACTAATCCACACCATCCGGGGCGTGGGCTATGTCGTCGAAGACCGCTAGTTTGAACAAACATCGGGACAAAGAGGGAGGCCGCGCCTGGTCTTTGGCCGCCCGCTTGACTGCGTGGTACATCGTCTCCGCATTTGCCCTGATCGCCATCTCCACAATTATTCTTTACGTCAGTTTTGTGAAGAACCTCGATCGGGAACATGACCAGTTCCTGATCGACAAGATTCGCGTGATGCGAGGGCTCCTGCGCGAACGCCCTTCGGATGAAGTGTCGCTGCGCGAGGAAGTGGAAGAAGATTGGGCACCCCGGCAGTTTGCGCGGATTTTTGTCCGCATCCTGAGCCGCGAGGGGCGAACGCTTTTTGAATCGCGCGGCATGGAGCCCGATCTTCCATGGTCCGCCTTTCCCGCTCCAGTGCCGACCGCCAGCGCGCCGCACGAAGCATTGGAAATTTCCGCCAACGGGAAGCCCTACCGAATCCTCTCCGCCATGGCGAGCGTTGGTCGAAGCGGCCCTGGCGCGACAACTACCTCAAGCGTTGCCGCCGAGCCGGCCTGTATACTACAGGTTGCGCTCGAAACAGAGTCCATCAACTCCCTCCTGTCGGCTTATCGGCAGCGGCTTGGAATCGTCCTTGTCATCGCCCTCGTCGCCTCGGCCCTCGTCGGCTACCGCATCGCGCACCGCGGATTTGAACCTGTCCACGAGATCGCGGGCATCGCCGAGCGGATACGTTCCAGCACACTGCACGAACGAATTCCAACGACAGGACTGCCGGCGGAGCTTGCCGCGCTTGCGCGAACCTGCAACGACATGCTCGACCGCCTGGAGGCCTCTTTCCAGAGGCTTTCACGCTTTTCGGCCGACATCGCGCACGAATTGAGAACTCCGGTCAACAACCTGCGCGGCGTATCCGAGCTTGCACTGAGCAAGCCACGCACCGATGAGGAATATCAGGAAACGCTCATCTCCTGCGTCGAAGAATGTGATCGGATCACGCGTATCATCCAGGCGCTGTTGTTTTTGGCGCGGGCCGACGATCCCCAGACACACATTCAGCCAGAACAACTTGATGTCGCCGTGGAGTTGGACACGGTCCGCGAGTTCTACGAAGCGGCGGCCGTCGATGCAGGGATCTCCTTGAGGATCGATTGCGCTTCGGGCCTGAAGGCAAACCTGGACCGCATCCTCTTCCAGCGCGCCGTCGGTAACCTGATCTCCAACGCACTGGCTTACACGCCCAGTGGCGGCGTTGTCACGCTTCTCGCCCATCGCGATAACGGCAGCGTCCTTGTCGCAGTCCGCGACACTGGCAAAGGCATACCGGCCGAACATCTGCCGCATGTATTTGACCGCCTGTACCGCGCCGATGCCGCCCGCGAGAGCACGTCGGGCAATCTGGGGCTTGGGCTCGCACTGGTGAAGTCGATCACCGCGCTGCACAAGGGAACCGTGGAAATCCGCAGTGAAGTCGGACGCGGGACGCAGGTCAGCCTGCAATTCCCCGCCGATACTGACGGCGTCAACTGAATCCTATTGGCCCCTGACCTCGTGCACGATCGCGATCACGCCACCGGCGTTGCTGATCGCTTCATAGACCGCGCGATAGTCCTTAAAAGTAAGCTTCCTGTCGCAGGAGAG
>JBBRHH010000177.1:0-10455 GCA_038222915.1 Tepidisphaerales bacterium | reverse complement strand
AACTGGCGTCAGGTTTCCGATCTCATCCTTGAGCACTTCGTTCATGTGTAGAACGCTGAGGTATCCGTTTTCCGAATTGAACACGGCCGAGCCACTGGATTCGCTCGCCGCGTTGGCCGCGCCCCAATATATTTTTAACTCCTGACGGTCGTTCCCCTTGATCGTCGGAATGCGCACCCAGATGCTCGCAGTACCGTTCGCCGCATCCCATTCATCGATCTGATAGGCGAGCGGCGCGCCGGCAGGCGTGGCGAAACGGATGTCTTCCCCCTTCGCTTCGGCCTGGCTGAAATCGAAGAAATCTTTATGCAGCCGCACAAGCAGTGGAAAGCCCTGCACTGAAGCTGACGCCGGGAGATTTGCGCCCTCGGCTGTCGTCAACAAAAAGATGGAACCCGAATGTTGCCAGCCTGAATAAGCCGCGGCGCGACACTCCGGCGCAAGCACCAACAGAGTCGACGCAATGACGGCCAGTACTCGGATTGATTTCAAGGTTTTTGTCCTTCAGATTTGCCTTCGGTGATCGGCAGATCCTTCGTTGCGAGCGCGAAATAAGCCTCCGTCTGTTTGCTCCAGACTTCTGCCATCTCGCGAACTTTGTCGGGCTTGTCGGCCGCCAGGTTATGCGATTCCGCGCGATCGGCGTGCAAGTCATACAGTTCCCACGGCGTGTTCTTCCCTTCGGCCACAATCTTCCAATCGCCGACGCGCAGCGCGCGATTGTCCACGTGGAGCCACCAGAAGAAATCGTGTGCAACGGTTCCGTCCTTCGCAAAGAGCGGCACGAGGCTCTTGCCGGGAGGGGGCGGAACGGGCTGGCCCGCCCAAGTCTCCAGGTGCTTCCCTCCCGCCAACTCCAGCAGCGTTGGAACAATATCGATCAGATGTCCCGGCGTGTGTCGCAATTCGCCGTAGGCCGCAATCCCGGCCGGCCAATGCACGATCAGCGGCGTCGAGATCCCACCCTCGTGGACCCAACTTTTATGCCGGCGAAAGGGCGTGTTGGCCATGGTTGACCACCCGGGACCGAGACTCAGAAAAGTCGCGCCGGTGCCGCATTCGGCCGTCTGGTCGTGTCCGTCTCCGCGCACCATCATCTCGGCACTGGCGCCGTTGTCCGACAGAAACAGGACGATCGTGTTGTCATACGCTCCCATAGCGCGAACCTGCGCCAGCACCCATCCGATCTCCTGGTCCATTCGATCGACCATCGCCGCATGAACGGCCATCTTCCGCGCCTGGAAATCGCGCTGGCCTTCGTTCAGTTCTGTCCACTCCAGCGGCCGATTCACTTCGTTTGGCCCCAGCTTCTTGATCGCCTCCGGATACGCCCATGGCGGCCCCAGTCCGCGTTCGACCGCGGACAACGCCGTGCCGCCGATATCCATCACGTGCATCCGCTTCCAACGTTCGTCCCGCATGACGTCCCAGCCGCGCAGATATCGATCCCGATATTTGGCAATATCCTCCGGCGGCGCCTGCAACGGAAAGTGTGGCGAAGTGAACGCGAGGAATTCGAAAAACGGCGCATCTGCGTGCGTCGCGGCGTGGTCCTTCAGCCACTTGATCGCATGCTCGGCGATGGCGGTCGTTGCGTAGTAGCCATCTTCGGGAGCGACTGCCGGCAGCGCCTTGCCATCTTCGGAATGCGATCGCGGTGAAAAATAGCGATCGTGGTCGTCAAGGCTGTAGGAATGGTCAAAACCATTCTCGGTCGGTTTCCCATCGACGTGCCATTTCCCTGAGTGATATGTGCGATAACCCAGCGGCTTAAGCATTTCGGGAAGCAGTGGCGCCCACGCCGGCCTGGTACCGTTTACACCGCTCTTTATGCCCGGCACTGTGTCGCGCCGCACTTCTTGCGCGTAATAGCCCGTAAGCAGCGCCGCACGCGAAGGCCAGCATCGCGCGGTGTTGTAAAACTGCGTGAACCGAAGGCCCTCCTTCGCCAGCCCATCCAGGTTCGGCGTCGATATCTCCCCGCCATAGCACGCCAGATCCGAAAACCCCATGTCATCCGCAAGGATGATCAACACGTTGGGCTTCTGCGGCGCGGCCGTACACAGCGACGCCAGCGAGACAACCAGAATGACGGCGAATCTCTTCATCAAAGGCCTATCTTTCCGGCAGCGGTCCCCAGATGTCGCGCAATAGTGCGAAGAGCTCCGGCTCGGCCTGTTTCAGCTCTCCGGCCACGAATGGATAAAAGTCATTCGCACCCCAATACGACTCGGTCATCTCCGCGAAGAACTCCTTCTCATTGGTCAACGCATAGTGCTCGCGCATTGGCCCAGGGCTGGTCACGACCGACTTGTACTTGCCGCTGTCGCGAAACTTCTTGTACGCGGCGATGATTCGCGGCTCATCGAAGCCGAGCACGCGGTCATGATACGCGTGCGCCAGTTCGTGCAGCACGGCCCACGGCTGGCGATGATTCTCAAACGGCGAAAGGAAATCATGCACGTTGGGAATGTGAACGCACTGGGCTAGTTGCTCGCTGTAGCCGTTCGCCTTCAGCCAGCCCGCGTCCGGATGATATTGCATCGGACGAAGGCCCCCGTGCGTCAGGTCGAGTTGGATTGGCACCTCGCGGAGTTTCGCCAAGGCCTTATCCGGCAACACGGCGCTGATTCCCACCAGCCGCGCCGTGAGCAGTTTGATAGCCCGCTCGCCCAGCGGTGCGCCGTCGCCGTTCAGGAGCCGGTCGTCCACGCGGACGGTCCACCCTTCAATCTGTCGTGCGGTGTGTGAAGTCGGCAAGGCGGGTTGCTTGGGCGCATCGGCCGCAAACGAGACCGAGGCCAACAGGACGAAAATGACGACGATCGATCGGATGGTTCTCATTTGTTTGATTCTCCTGCGGGCCGCAAATTGATGGTCCGCAATTCGGGATGAGTTGTCGCAGATTCAATGGAGGTGATTGCTTCCTCTACTGCATCTGTCCTCCGTTTATTGAGTTCTCCCCCGGGAAATTCGCCGCGCTTGCATTGCTCGTTGAGCGCGACGATCAGTTCTTTCAACTGCGGCACCGCTTCCCGCGCGGCCGATCCGAAACTGACGATCCCCTTCATGATCACGCCGGTTCGGCTTTCGCTGCCATGGCCGCCCTGCGTCTTTGCAAACATGACGCCGGCTTCAATTCCCTCTTTGTAGTGATATTTCACCAACGCCTGGAACGCGCCCATGCGAATCTCGGAGCCGAACATCGTGTCGGCCGGGCAACGCACGCGCAGCGCCGCCAGGAGATCCGGTGCGAGCGCCTGCACATCTTCGTTGGTCAGCTTGTTCTCGAAAAATCCCCTCAGCGTCGCCCTCGCCATTCCATCTGCGTTTGTCGAGACGGCGCGAATCGCGGGGTAGAGCAGTGTCGGATCTGCTTTCTTCAATGCATCGGTCAGTGGACCAGAGAAGAGCGCCGCCGCCAGCTGCCCCTGCGTCAATTGAACCGGATCAGCCCAGACAATCGGCTTGGACGCCTCGGCCGTCTCTGCGACCGCCTTGAGCAATTCTGGAATGGATGGTTTCGCCTCACCGCCCATCTTCTTGATCGCCTCGGCGGCTTTGAACCTGAGCCAGCGATCCTCATGGCTGAGCAACCGAACCAACACGGGTATCGCCTCAGCACTCCGCATATCGCCCAACGCCTCGCAGGCGCCCTGGCTTGCATGGACATTCTCCCCCTCGGCCAGCTTGATCAGTTGAGGCACCATCGCCTTCGCCTCAGGCCGTCGCGACAATTCTTCCGCCGCCCAGCCGCGCACGATCGGCGACCAATCGCCAAATGCCGCCATAAGCTCTTCCGTGCTCTTCTGCTTCCGATCCAGGTCAAACCGCCCGGAAGCAATCGCCTCGTCCACATCCTTCTTGCTGAGCCAATTCGACGGATTCGCATTCCTGCCCGTGATCAACAATTTCTTCAACGGCAGCGAATAGGTGAGCACATACGTGGCAGTGGGACTCAGCCCACTGTAACTGCTTTTGCCATAGTATGTGTTGTCATCCGTCTTACCCGGCCCATACTGCTCGCCGCCGTCGTAAGTAAACGACCCGTCACATCGCCGCACAAGATCCAGGTGCCACGACGCTTCCTTCACAAAAGCAGCCAAAGCCGCCGGCCCGCCCACATTGGCCCCCATCGCCCCCCACAGATAACTGAACCCCTGCCCGGTGTGGCCGCATTCCCGGCTGCGGTATCCCGCTGTCGCCATCTGCGCAAAGAAGCGCGCATCTTTCGCCCGGTCAGCCTGCAGCGAGAACATCACCGCCGAAATGGAATTCTTGCCATTGTTTTCGTGATACGGCCACGGCTCATGCTCGCCGTAAGGAATCGCCCCCTTGTCCACGAAATACCCAAAGAAATGTGAAGCAATCTGGATCGCCCGTTCGACCTCTTCATCCTTCACCCCGCACTGTTTACCAAGCACAATCGAAAGGTTGGCCGGCAATCCCGCCATGTTCACCGGGCCGTACGGCGGGATCGATCCATGCAGCGCGCCTTCAGGCGTCAAGTCGGCCGTTCCATGCCCGAAAGTTCCATACATGCTCTGCCCCTTCGCCAGCGCGAGCGTATATTCGTTGATGGCATGAAGTACTTCTTTGTCACCGGTCTGCAGGTAATACTCGCAGAGGAATATGTTTCGGTATGCCCATTCCCAAACCACCATGCCGAATTTCAGTTCCACTTTCAGAGTCGGCGGCCCAATCTTCCGCGCAAGCGCCTGCACCCGCGGCAGATATTCCGCATTGCCGGTCGCCAGCAATGCCAGCCCATTGATCGCGCCATGCCAGTTGTCCTCGAGTGGTTCCTTCTCAAGAACCTTGCACGCCTCCTCAAGGACCTTTTTTGATTTCGGGCAGTCGTAGGGCGCGGTGTCGCTGTACGTCCCCATCACGCGCATTTTGATTTGAACCTCCTCGGCTTTCCCGGCGCGCCACCGTGTCAGCTTTAGAATACCGCCCTTACTTTCCTTTTCGGCCTCCTGAATCGCCACGGCGATGCTCTTGCGGGCATCGTCGCTGAACGGCTTGCCGTCGACCCCCAGGATCACATCATCCACCTCCATCACGCCATCCGCCGGCGACTTCGCCCCGACGTGCGTAATCAGGATCTGCCGGCTCGCCGCCGTGGTTCGCCCCTGCAGGCTATCGAGATACGTCGCCGGGTGCGTGTAGATCCAGCCGCGAAGTCCCGTCGCGCCAAGGTTGTAAGTCAGCTTGCGATCCACCGCGGTGCTTTGCGTGAGATCCGGCGGCCCCGCCGAAGGCGCGGCCGATACGTCGCTGACGAGCATCACGGCCAGGGCGACCGCGACAAATAAATTCTTCATGCGCCTCTACTTTTGAACGTTGTTCTCGCGGACTGGTTTCAGTTCAAGCCACCGCACGGCAATCCCTCTCTGGAACGGTGCCGCAATCTTTAATGTCTGACTCCCCTTCTCCAAACGAAGTTCCGTCGCAGCAGTCGCCCACAGGCCGGCCGAATTGGGCACCTTGATCTGAACCGATTCATCCTGCCCACTACTCACCTCCAAAACCTGTTCATCGTTGGGTGTGGCGAGCCGCAGGACCAGTGAATATGTCCCGGATTCGGGTACATCCAGCGAATACTCGATCCAACTGCTCGCCAGGTTCTTTTGAAAATTCGCCTGCTTGCCGCCCGTGGGGCTGTCATACACACGAATTCCCGATATCCGGGCAAAGCCCGCCGCCTCGATCCGCGCGCCATCGGGCGGCACTTTGATAGCCGCCTTCACGGCCACGGCCGGCGCGGTCGTCACTTTGGCAGGCGAAACTTCCATATCCGCCTCTTCAGCTTTTTCCGACACCGTCACATCCTTCGCAGCGGCGGTCGTCGACTTCTCGATCGCGTGCGCCACGTTCATCAGCGCCGTGGCCTGCTCCCCGGAACCGATGGCCGACGCAAGCCAGCGCAAATGCTCCACCTGCGAAAACTCCGCAGGATGTGACCGCTCTTCGATCCCCGCAAGAAATTCGAGCCCCGACATCCCCATCAATTTCGACACCTGCCACCCCCGGCCATACGCGACCTTCCACACATTTCCCGGCTGCGGCTCAACCGATGGATCGATAGCCTTATAAGCAACACACGCATGCGCCGGCTGACCAACCCCAATCGCCGGAATGCCGAATGCCTGGCAGACCATGACCGACCACGATGACCGCGGCCCGCATTTGCCGCCTCCCGAGATCACCGACTTGTAATCCGAGTACGGATGCGGCGAATCCCTGCGCCACACTTCGCTCGTCGAATTGACAACCTGTTCCTTGATCCGCAGGTCAGGCCGCCACGTGTTGATCATTTCACGCACCCACGCGAGGTCCGCATCCGATGCGCACGACGAAACGACCTGCTGATATTCCCAGACCGTCAATCCATCAAAGCCGGAAGACAGCTCTTTGTTCTTATGGGCCGTTTTGAAATGTTTGTAACGCTCCACCGGATCGCCAGGCGGCGTCACCTGCCCCGCCCCATGATTCCCACTACCTGGCGGAGCAATCGCCGTCGCGATCGCCAGCTTCAAATACAACCCATCCTTCGATTCCGGATCGGCCTCGAATATCCGCTTCCAGATCTCCAGCGATTCGACGCTCAGCTTAAAACGATCCTGCTCCCGGGCCGCGATTCCGAGTGGCACCACTCCCTCAAGATATAAGTCCATGGCGGGCGTGTTCTTCATCAGCCAGCTTAAAAACTCCGCATGCGATGCGTCGGTCTTCGCAATGGCGCCCAATCGTTCCGCGCTCGCCTTGAAGATAAGTTGCCGTTGGTCCAGTGTGTTCGCAAAAACCCCGTCTTTAAGCAGCCCTTTAACGCCAGCTTCGCTCACATCGGCCCCAAGCTTCTGACCAAGCCACCGGCTCGCATTGTCAAGATAGCCGCCGAAATCACCCGACTGGATGGCGGAATCCAGATCCTTGACGCTCGGTTCCCAACCATAAACGAGCGTTGGAAGGCAACAGAGCATGATGATCAAAATGGCACATTTTCTCATGCGTAGATTCCTCGCTTCATTTGACGTGCTCTGCCGTCCGCATCAGATCCAGCATCGTGTCAGCAAAACTCTTTCCCAGCAGAATGAAGAAACGCCCCTCGCCGTAATAGTGATAGCCCTGGTTCGACGTCGCGCGGCTGAGCATCGCCTTCTCTTCCGGGGTAATCGGGTCCTTCTTCAAGTCGCGATCCTTGTTCAGCCAGCCCGCGGTCTTGATGGCGACAATGTCAGGATGTAACAGCGGGGCGGTCTCGATGGCTTTCACGTTTCCCGCAAACTCCGGCACCGTATTCACGAACCGTTGACCATCCCGTACTTCCTTCTGCTTCCCGACCTCATTCTTCACGCCGTTCACCCCCATCACACCAACCACAACTTTCATCCCGGGTGCTCTGAATTCAGCGCGCATGTCCTTGATCAGATGGACAAGGTTTGCCCCATATTCCTTCCGCGCTGTCTCGTCGAACTGATCGTTATACCCCTGAAACCAGACGAAACCGGCGACCTCATAACCAGCACTCTCAACATAGGAAGGAAAATGCTTCTTCAGATTGTCCAGCGTCTCGTGAACGTAGCCAATCAGAATCCGATATTGACTGCCGATATCCTCCGGCTTCACACCTTTAATGTCCGGCTTGCCCGCGCTGGGCGGTCGGAAATTGGCGTAGAGACTCTGGCCCCCCGGCCCATACTTGATGAGCAGCACCTGTTCCTCGATCGCCTCCCCCATGAAATAGCCGAACGCATATTCCGGCCCGATGTTGTTGCCGAGCTTGTCGTAATTCTTGCGTCCGCCATAACCCGGCCCAAGGATCCCGTAAACGCCACCGTTGGCCACCCACACGTCATCGCGTGTGACAAGCGTCTTGCCGTCCGGTTTGAACTTCTTGAGCAGCGCGCCGTGCTCCTTGTCCTCGCCGAGGAAGTCAATCGTCGAAACATTCGCCTGTCCATCCATGTTGGATTGACCCGCCAGGATAAACACTTTGACTGGCTTGGAAGCGGCAGCGAACGGCCCCGCGGCAGCGCAAAAAACGAGAATGACAACGATGCATTTCATGACACAAACTATTTCGACTCATCCACAATCAATTCGACGATATGCACAAACGGATTGGCGCTGTTCTTCAGCATGTTGATCCGCACGTACCGCGCGTCAATCTTCTTGAACTTCCCGGAATATCCTTTGGCTGTCGCCGGCGTCTTGTTCTCCGAGAAATCCAATACCTTCGTCCATGTCTTGCCATCAACAGAAACCTCGGCGTTCCATTGGTAGTACCGCCCGCCATCCCAATATGTGATCAGGTTGATCGTGTCGATTGGACAAACCTTTTCCAGATCGACCTGCAACCACTGGGGCGCGGGCCCTTCGGAAGCCCAGTGCGCTGCAGGGTCATCCGACTGGCCATCCACGGCAATCTTCGCAAACCACCCGTCTTTGCGATCGGGCGACGGCCCAACCGTTACCGGTTTCCGAGTCGCCAGATTGGCCTTCGCCGGAATCCGGCTGCGAAACCAGCTTCCGACCAGATAGCCCTGCTGCGCCCCGTGATCATCAAACAGCCCGGCCCTCAGATGTACCGATTTGTCCAGCGTGATCGGGCCGGAATAGGTCTGCCAGTGTTCGCCGGGCATGCTGTTGTCGAGCGTGTATTTGAGCGCCAGTCCCGGCCGGTTCGGAGTCAGCGTCAATTTCAGCGGCTCGATAAACGTGTTCTCATCGCCCGAAAACCTCCCCTGCACTTGGATCGCAATCGGATGCACAATCTTCTCGAGCAGGGCGTCGGTCTGAGCGAGCCTCGACTTGAATGCCGCGAAGTTCTCACCCGCCTGCGGATTCCACCCTCGGTCGCCCACGACCGCCAGCCGATCCCGCATGCTCTGAATCTCAATCGACTCAGAATTCTCCCACGAACAAAGCTGCGCCCCCAACAGCTTCCCGGTCTCGGCCAGCGTCGTAAACTCGTTTGATCCCTCACGGCCAAATTTCGGCACGGACCAGTCGAACAAAAACTCGGCTGACTTCTTATTGTCGCGCACAATGTAAAGCGGAACCCATGTCGCATTGACGACCGAATAGCCGTCTTTGACGATGTCGTTCGGATTCCGCCCCTGCGACCAGACCATCACCACCGCATCCTTCGGCAGTGGATACGCCCCACCCGCGTTGCAAGCCTCCTCCCACACGATCACCTTCTTGCCCCGCTTTGTCACAACCGCGTGCAGGTCAACGATGAACTTGCAGTACAGATCATGAACGCTCTTGATGCCAAACTTTGATTGCGCGTCCTTGTAGTCCTGCGTCGTGTCCAACCCGCCAAGCCCCACCTCGTCCGCACCAAGGTGAACATACGGCGTGCTTTGAAACACATCCATCACCTCGTTCATCAGCCCGGTTAGTGCTTCAAGCGTCTTGGGACTCGCAATGTTGACCGTGGACCCATTTCCAGGAATTCCGAACACGTCCTGCGCATCCGCGATTAATCTTCCCGAGTGTCCCGGCAGGTCCAGCTCCGGCACCAGGAAAACCCCGCGCTCCTGCGCGAACCGCTCCAAACCGCGCAGTTCGTCCAGCGTGTACGGCACAATCTTCGGCCTCGAAGCCGGCTCAAAGCGGGCAAACTCGCGATTGCTCTTGCCAATCTGCGGGAACTTTGTCGACGGGAACATGAACAACTGATCATCGCTCAGGTGGAGTTGCAGATATCGGATCTTATAGAGCCGGCACAACTCGATGACCTGCTCGATTCCCCCCGGCGAATGGTATTTGCGGCCAAGGTCGATCAACGCGCCGCGATACGAGTACGCTGGCTCATCAGCGATCTCCAGAAGCGGCGCTGCCAGTGTTCCGTTCCCGGCTTTCAATGCTTGCAGGAGTGTCACGGTGCCGGCCGCCACACTCTGGTAGTTACCGCCTTTCACCGTCAGCGCATCCTTCACCTCCAGCGCGTACTGCTCGCCCTTCATTCCCGGGTCCAGTTGCAACACAACGTCCCCCGCAACTCCCTTTGCCGCTGCCGTCTGAATCCGGACGTCAGTGGTTAGAAACACTTCTTCACTCAGGACCTTCGCGAGCGGCGCAAGCGATTCGTCCACGTATGTAATGTGATTCGCAGCGCCGATCTTCGTCATACCCGGTGACGTTTTGACGGATTTGGGCATCGGTATCAGCGCCGGCTCCCCTGGCTCAGCGCCGGCCGCATTGCAAAACAGCATGACCGCCGCGCCGAATGCGACGCACGAGGGAAACCTCAGCTTTCGTGCTATTTGCATTGAATTCACGGTTTGGGAATTTCGTTTAGCGTGTAATACGCGACCTCATGCAACAACGGCTGACCATTCGCGTCGCGAACGCCTGGCAGATGCAGTTCATGTACATGTCCCTGGACCAGCTTGTCGAGCACCAGGCGAACACTGCGTCGATCGTCACTCAGAGTGGCCG